>CAYYFY010000117.1:0-6321 GCA_964471035.1 uncultured Eubacteriales bacterium | reverse complement strand
CTGCGGCTTCGTAAAAACCGTGCCGTCTTTATCCTCTAAGGAAACAGTCTGCGTCTTTATGCCCGCGTTTTTTATAACGATGCGCTCTATCAGCCCGGGAATGTTTGATGCGGTAGAGAGCGTTCTTTTAATTTTCAGATCGCCGGCGACTGACTCTATACGCAGACAGCCGTTAAAGACAAAGCGCAAAACCGTCTCTGTAAGCGTCCCGTCGGCGTCACATAAAGCCACACCCGAAAAATTGTGGCTTAAACTCGAATGGGTATCGTTCGGATAGACGCGCAGCATCGGAAAGATGACGTGCCTTAAGAGCTGCGGCGCGCCCTTCTCATCGTAACCGTAGCTGACAATCGACGAGGCGTAAAACCCTGCCATTTCAATATGGTTGCCGAAAGCTTCGTCCTTAAGGCGGACGCGGACTATATCCGTGCCGTCGAGCGTGTGGAGCGGTTTTTCCTCCTGTTCTTCGGTAAAAGAAGCGAAAGGGGCAAAGGTCGGAATGCGTAAAGGCCTTGTCTGAAACATTAAAATATCACTCCGGAATCAATTTTTAAAACATATTGTATCATACACGGGTAAAATGTAAAGATTTTCTTGAAAAAGCCACAATCTTTCTGTATACTGCTCGTATAGAGGAGGGTTACTGTGTATTATCTCGGAGTCGATGGCGGCGGCACGCATACGACGGCGGTCGTCGCCGATAAAAACGCCAACATCCTGGCGCGCGCCGACGGCAAGAGCATCAATTACAACTCCATTGGGCTGGATACCGCCCGGCGCAATATGTGCGAAATCGTTTACTGGCTGCTCGATGCCTGCCACATCGACGCGTTCGCCTGCGCCTTTATCGGGATGTCCGCCATCAGCGAGCGCGCCTCTGACGAGGAAATCGAGCGCTTTGTCGGCGGTATTCTCCCCGCCGATAAAATCATCATGGACAGCGATGTGTTTATCGCATTGTCTGCGCTTTCGGCAGAGGAAACCTGCGCCGTGACCATCAGCGGCACCGGCTCGATGGTCGCCGGTCGCACTAATGACGGGAAAATCCTGCATACGGGCGGCTGGGGGTATATCTTAGGCGACGAGGGCTCGTCGTACGCGATTGCGCTCGACGCGCTCAAAGCCGCCGTCCGCGGCATTGAGAAAAGCGCGCCCGAAACTACGCTTACAGATGCCGCGCTCGACTTTTACGGCGCGGACAAGCCCCTTAGTCTTATTGACATTTTTTACGATCCGCCCATGGAGCGCAGTAAGATAGCCGCGTTCACAATCAAGGTCTTTGAGTGCGCCGAAAACGACGATAAAATCGCAAAAGATATACTAAGGAAGAACGCGAAGGAGCTTTCGCAAACGGCGCTCGCGTTACTGCGCGACCTTCAGGGCTGTACTTCCCTAGGGCTGTGGGGCGGCGTGTTTGAAAACCACAAGGATTACCTTAATATGTTCCGTCGTCACATTATAAAGGAATTCCCCGAAATGAATATAGGACTGCTCACCTGCCCGCCGGTCGTCGGCGCGGTTATGGCGGCTATACGCGAGGGAGGAAGAGACAATGGATAAATCGACAGCGTATCTCGACAATGTGCTGAAAATCATCACCGACATCAAAGAAACCCAGACAGATAAACTCCACACCTGTGCGCGGCTGTTCGCCGACACGCTGAAAAACGGACGCAACATCTTCCTGCTCGGCACAGGGCATTCCTCCTTGCTCGCCCAGGAGGTCTTTTACCGCGCCGGAGGGCTAGTCAACATCCGCCCGATTTTAGAAACATCGCTGCTGCTCCACGAATCGGCGGTCAAGAGTACGAAAATTGAACGGCTTGAGGGCTATGCCCACATTCTTTTTGAGCGCTATGAGGTCAAAGCGGGCGACGTGATGGTCATCATCTCGAATTCAGGGCGAAACGGCGTACCGGTCGATATGGCGCAGCTCTGCGCCGAACACGGCGTAAAGGTGGTCGCCCTTACCAATATGCGCCACACGCTGTCCGGCGCGTCACGCCACAAGAGCGGCAAGCGTCTGTTTGAGCTGGCCGACGTCGTTTTAGACAACGGCGGCTGCATCGGCGACGCGGCGGTTGATTTCCCCGCGCTCGGTCGCAAGGCGGCGCCGACCTCGACGGCGGCGGGCGCGGCAATACTCAACGCCGTCGTCGCCCAGACGATTCAAAATCTGCTCGACGACGGCATTGTTCCGGAGGTCTGGTCGAGCAGCAACATCGACGGCGGCGACGAGCTCAACAACGCTTTTATCAAAAAATACAAAGGAGAGATATTGTCATTATGATTTTTCCGAAACCGCAAAAAGCTATATTTAACGGCGAGCCCCTGTTTACGGGCGTCCCGTCTATTAATGTGACGGGCGATTTCTCCGATTATGCTTATTTCTTTCTCAATACCGAGCTTCCCGCGGAGCTCACGGACATTTTAGAAGTGCATATCACCGTTACCGAAAACGAAAAAATGGCTTACACCGACAAGACGCGCCGTTTATGCGATGAAAAATATTCCTTGGAAATTTACTCTGATATTATCAACATCACCGTGTCCGCGAAACGCGGGCTGTTCAGGGCGCTCTGTACGCTTGTTAAACTGCTTGCGAAAAACGAACTGCAAGCGGGAATTATTGAGGACTATCCCCTCTTTGAAAAGCGCGGCTATATCGAAGGTTTCTACGGTAACACATGGGCGCCGGGTGTACGCAAGGATGTATTAAAGCTGATGGCGCGCCACGGCATGAACACCTTTTATTACGCCCCCAAAGACGACGCCTATCACCGCGCCAAATGGCGGGAGGTTTACCCCGAAAAGGAGCTTGCCGAGCTCAAGGAGCTGTTTGACTTAAGCTGTAAAAATGAAATCGACTTCCATTACTGCGTCGCGCCCGGACTGTCCATGCGGTACACGAGCGAGGAAGATTTTGACGTACTTATGAATAAGCTGAAATCGCTGTACGCCATCGGCATCCGCAAATTCGGTCTGCTGCTTGACGATATTCCGCGTCAGCTTCAATATGACGAGGATAAGGCGCGCTACGGTGAAACGCTTTTCGCGCATATCGACCTCGTCAACAGAGCCTACGACACCCTGACGGCGCTTGATAAATCCATTGAGTTCACCATGTGTCCGCTCCAGTATCACGGCAAGGGCGACGAATACTTCATCTCGCGGCTCGGGCAGGGGCTCTATCCGGAAATCCATATTTTCTGGACAGGCCGCGACATCTGCTCGCAGGAGCTGACGAGCCTTGAAGCCATTAAATTCATCGAGAGCACGCGCCATCGTCCGCTGTACTGGGACAATTACCCCGTCAACGACGCCGAGATGTTCCATGAGATGCACTTAGGACCCATACAGGGACGCGAGCCCGACCTGTACCGTTATGCGCGGGGACTTATCAGCAACGTTATGGAATACGCCGAATGCTCGAAAATCCCGCTGCTGACAATCGCCGATTATCTGTGGAATCCGGAGCAGTATAACAAGGAGGCGTCCTATGAATACGCGCTGAATACCGTCCTCGGCGAAAAAGCGGCGCTATTCAGGTACATTGCCGACCATCTGCAGGTTTCGTGCCTGAGCAGGCACGGCTCGGCTTTTTTAAGCGAAACGCTCGACAAAGCGATGTTTGAGCTCGACCACGGCAGCCCGCTCAAGGCGTTCGCCATTCTATCGGATTACCTTGACAACGCCTCGGCCTGCGCCGAAATGCTGAAAGATGAAACCGTGCCGCTCTTTAAGGAAATGAAAACATGGTCGGACAAATTCGATGATTGCGTTAAAATTCTCGTGCTGTGCCTAGAGGCGCTCACAAACGGCGAAGAGGAAACGAAAGCGGAGCTTTTCCGGCTCGCGGAAAGCTATGACCGCGACGCTACCGTGCTGTCGGGCTTCTGCCTGAGAGAGGCTGTACAGCAGGCGCTTGAGCACTGATTGACAACCCGTCTGGTTATTGATAAATTTCAGTTAAAACTGTAAGGAGGATTTTGATGTTTTGTTCCAAATGCGGTCACGAAGCCGCCGACAGCTCCCTCTTTTGCCCCTCCTGCGGCGCGTCCTTAGCTGTGCAGCCTTCCGCGGAGCACCCGCGCACCGCGCCGGAATCTCCGAAACATAAAAACAACCGCCCTATCCTGATTATCGGCATTGCCGCGGTTGCCGTCCTGGCGCTTATCGGCTCAGGTATAGGAACGTATTTTGCCGTGTCGCATACTAATTCAAAGGATGAGACGACGACGGCAAAGGCGACAGATGCGGCAATCGCCGCAACCGAAAAGACCAACGAACCGACGAAGAAAACGAACGCCGAAACGACGACGAAGAAAGCGGCAGCCGCTGAGTCGACAAAAAAAGAGACGACGCAAGCAGAAACAAAGGCGAAAACTCGCGCGCTTACAAAAAGCGAGCTGAAAAAGATTTCGAACAATTTTTCTTATGACGACACCAGTGAGGGCGGCGAGGCGAATCTGCCCTTCTTAACCTGCGTGTACGACAAGCCCTCTGAAATCGACTTGGACGAAGTCTTCTACACAGGTGTCGGGATTTATAAGTCTCCGACGGATAGCGAGGAAAAAACACTTGTAGAAAGCTACGGTTTTAGCCAAGGCGGTCTGGATAACATCAACTGTTATAAAATCACCGCCGATGACGCCAACGCGTTTTTACAAAAAAAAACCGGTTTGACCATAAAACAGTTCAGTAAAAAATGGAGCTGGACATACGCTAAGGAGTATGACGCCTATTTTAATCTAGGAAGCGATTGTAACCTTCCCGATCCGGTTTTCAAGTCCGGTTCCCTGTCCGGAGATGTATACACGCTCGTCTACAACGCTGAAATCTATTCGTATTCCTCTGATTCTGCGGATTTTGAAGTAAAATTCAAACAGGTTGACGGTTCTCTTCGTTTCATATCCAATAAACCGGTAAAGTAGTGCCTGCTGAATAAACCGTCCGCCATATGACCTTGAAATATGTCTTGTTTTTCGTCAATTTTGTATAGATAATAGCCTTACTGAAAATCTTGTAATGGTTTCTTACTTGTTCTCGTGAATTTCCTTCAAATCATCAACGGCCATTTCAACATCAAGCGTATGGAAGCCAAGCCAACACTGTTCCATCAATGCCGCATCAGCTATATTATATATATACTTGCTCGATTCTCCGGTGTAGTAGTGCCAGTAGCGGTATGTGTAACCGGTCCAATACATTACCTCCCGAGAGAAGAGATTCTTCGATTTTTTCAGACCGCCGACCTCATCGTTCAATTCTTCAAGAATATATTCTTCGCCCGCCCACTGTAAACGATCATAAATATCATCTAAAGCAGCGGCGCATTTGCTGTTCATGAAAGAAGAAATGAATGAGGGAGAGTCATAACCATCTGCGAGAGCCAATTCAAACAGACGCCCCTGTATATCGCATAACTGTCGTTTTTGAGTGCTTAATTCCGACATTGCTTACCGCTCCTTCAAATATCATTTGCCATCGGCTTTCAAAATTTCATCAAAAAATCGTCCGTCCCGGCGATGCTTAACGCATATTTCATTTGCGAGTGCTATACCGTTTGCCCGATTGGTTTCGCTGTCTATTTTAAGCTGTTCACGATCCTCCGGAGAGAGTGTTTCTTCATGGATGATTTCAATTTGGTTACAAGCCTTCTCAGTAAGCGCGACATATTGTTTGCCGATTTTTAAGGCCGAAAGACTGTTGATTAAAGCCGTATCGGTTATCTCACCGTTAAAGAATCGATCCAGAACCACGAACATTCTATCATTCGCGATATAACCAATAACCATGTCAATGTCTTTAATCATCTCGCTTACACGATTATACAAAGAAGTACCTTTTGCGGATTCCATCCTTCCGCGATTATAGGCAATAAGCAAAGCCCAGTCGATACCAACTTCAACATCTAAGATTTTCAGACCGGTCAGGTTGACATTTACTGTATAAAGCTTTGCCTGCTCATAATTGCACATGAGCGTAAGCGGCTGTGATCTTTCTGTTCCCATATAGAATCCCTTACCGAAATCACACTTATCCCTGCTTTTAGGTGCAATACTATCGACGATTCCGAATTTTGAGCCATGATAAAGCGTAACAATATCATCGGATTCAATAATAGAGTTGCCCTCGTACTCTGAGTAATCAATAGTATTATGATCGCAAAGGCGTTTAATTTCTTTTATTGCAATCTGTGAAGGCTCGCATCTGCCTTTTTCCCAGCGATTAACTGTAGCAAAGCTAATTCCAAGCTTTTCGGCAAGCTCAGACTGGCTCAGATTTAATCGAGAACGTATATATTTTATAATATCAAAT
>CAYYFY010000116.1:0-6322 GCA_964471035.1 uncultured Eubacteriales bacterium | reverse complement strand
GGCGGGGCGTTCGTTCGCCACTGTTCTCAAATATATGGAGGAGTATCCCGACTACATCTTCATGTCCCCGCAGGCGCAGCTCTACGACTACGTCAAGCAGGACTATCCGGAGCTCTATGAGGGCATCCGCCGCATGATAAAAGAAGGCCGCTGGGAAGCCGAGGGCAGTATGTGGGTCGAGGCTGACACCAACGTCGCCTCCGGCGAGGCGCTCGTGCGCCAGTTTCTTGTCGGCAAGCGTTTCTTCCGTCAGGAATTCGGCATCGATAATAAAATCATGTGGCTCCCCGACGTTTTCGGCTACAGCGCCGCGCTGCCGCAGATCATCAAAAAATCCGGTATTGATTATTTTATGACCACGAAAATCAGCTGGAACGAATATAACCGCCTGCCCTTCGACACCTTTGAGTGGCAGGGCATCGACGGCACCAAGGTGCTCTCGCACTTCTCCCCCGGCGGCAGGAAGAGCGACGACTACCGCGAAAACTTCCAGACCACCTACAACGCCTTCCTCTCCCCCGAGCAGGTCATGGGCGGCTACGATCGCTACGGTCAGAAGGACCTCGGCAAGGACTATCTGATCTCCTACGGCCACGGCGACGGCGGCGGCGGACCGACCAGAGAGATGCTCGAATACGACAAGCGTATGCACAAGGGCATCGAGGGCTGTCCGGTCACGGTGCAGAGCACGTCGAAAAACTTCTTCGACAAGCTGAAAAAGGATGTCGAGGGCAACCGTTTTCTGCCCACATGGGTCGGCGAGCTGTATTTAGAGTTCCACCGCGGCACACTCACCTCGCAGGCGAGAAATAAGAAATACAACCGCAAGACCGAATATATGTATCACGATGTCGAGACGCTCGCCGCCATGGCGAAAACGCTCGCCGGCGCACAGTATCCGCATGAGCGTTTGCTCGAAAACTGGAAGCTGATTCTCTTGAATCAGTTCCACGACATCCTGCCCGGCTCGTCGATCCCCGCGGTCTACGAGGACAGCAAAGTCCAGTATGAGGAAGTCCTCGAAAACGGACGCGCTATGCTGAGCGACGCCATGAACGCCGTCGCCGGTCAGATCAAACTGAGCGGACAGTCGCTTATCGTGTTCAACACCCTCGGCTTTGACCGTAAGGACATCGCCTACGCCGACGCTCCCGCAATAAAGAACTTTAAGCTCATAAACAGCAAGGGCAACGAAATCCCCTATCAGCTTTATGACGGCAAAATAGCGTTCGTCGCCGAGGCTCCGGCAAAGGGCTACGCGGTCTATACAGTCGCCGGGGGCACCCCCGCCCCGTTTGCCAAGGTGCAGGCTGACATGGACGGCGCGCGGACCGATACGCTGTCCGTCTCCTTTGACGGCGACCTCAACATCGCGAAGCTCGCCCACACGGAAAGCGGACGCAGCGTCGCGGGTGAGAACGGCATCGTCGGCAAGCTCATAGCGTACGAGGACCGTCCGCACAACCACGACGCGTGGGACATAAAGTGCTACTTCGACGAGAAGGGCTGGGACGTCGTAAAAGCCGATGAAAAGGCGCTCATTTCAAACGGTTCCGTCATGGCTGTCTACAAAGTCACGCGTACCTTCAGAAATTCTAAAATCACGCAATACTTCCATGTATATAAAGACCTGCCGCGTATCGACGTCAAGTACGACGTTGACTGGAAGGATAAGCATATCGCGCTGAAAGCCGATTACCCCGTAGACGTCAACGCCTGCAAGGCAACCTTCGACATCCAGTTCGGTAACTTAGAGCGCTCGACGACTCGCAACACCAGCTGGGATTTCGCGCAGTTCGAGGTCAGTATGCACAAGTGGGCGGACCTCTCCGACAACAGCTTCGGCTTTGCGGTCATCAACGACTGCAAGTACGGCGTCGATGTCAAGGACGGTCACATCCGCCCGACGCTGCTGCGTTCGCCGGTCGGTCATCACCCGATGCAGGACAAGGAACGCCACGAGTTCACCTTCTCGCTCTACCCGCACGGCGGCAGAGCCTGTGAATCGGCGCTGTCCGACGAGGGCTACAACGTCAACTTCCCGCTCTATGTGAAGAGCGCCGACAAGAACGCGGGCTCCATGGAGAACGCCTACAGCTTCATCGGCGCGAGCGCACCCAACATCGTCGTTGAGACGGTCAAGGTCGCCGAAGACAGCGACGACATCATCGTCAGAGCCTTTGAAACGTGGAACAAGCGCACCCCCTGCACGCTCAAGATCGGTAAAACCGTCGCCGCCGTCAGCGAATGCGACATGATGGAGGAGAATGATGTCCCCGCCGTCCACGAGGGCGACAGCATCCTCACCACCTTTAGTCCCTTTGAAATCAAGACCTTTAAGATTAAACTCGCTTAAAAAAAGACTCTCAGTGCAGGGGTTCTCATCGGGAATCCCTGCGCTGAATATTCAATGTCTAATATCTGTTTCCGGAGGAAATAATGGGCAATAACGACTTCTTTTCAATGATTTCAAGAATGAAATTCATCGACCGCTGGGCGCTCATGCGCAACACGCGTCCGGAAAGCCTCGACTCCCACTCAAAGGAGGTCGCGGTTCTTGCCCACGCGCTGGCGCTCATCGGCAATAAGCGGCTCGGCAAGAGCCATAACGCCGACCGCGCCGCCGTGCTCGCTTTATACCACGACGCGCACGAAATCCTCACGGGCGATATGCCCACACCCGTCAAGTATCAGAATCCGGATATTCTATCCGCCTTCAAAGCTGTCGAAATCACCGCCGGCGAAAGGCTCGCGGCCATGCTCCCCGACGACCTGAAGGACGACTACTTCGCCTTGCTCACCGGCGAAAGTGATCCACAGCTTCTGCCGCTCATACGCGCGGCGGACAAGCTCTCCGCACTCGTCAAGTGCATCGAGGAGCGCAAGGCCGGCAACACCGAATTTCTGTCGGCGGAAAAATCCCTGCGCGCGCTCATCGCAAAACTCGGCTGCGCGGAAGCCGATATTTTCCTGTCGGAATTCATTCCGGCATTCGAACTGACACTTGACGAGATGACCGGTCTGTGATACGATTATATTTATAAAACTTGTAAGGATGTTGAATCAATGGCTCAGGACAAATCGGCTGTCACCAAAAAACAAACCGCAATACAGGCGTTAAAATTCACGCTTTTCTCGTGCTCGGCGGGAATGATTCAAGTAGCGGCATTTACGCTCCTCAACGAATTGATGAATTGGCCGTACTGGCCGTCGTACCTTATTGGGCTGACGCTGTCGGTTGTCTATAATTTTACGATCAATCGGAAATTTACCTTCAAATCCGTGGCTAACGTCCCCATCGCCATGATGAAAATTGTCGTGTATTACGCCATATTCACGCCTATTTCCACCGTCATCGGCAACTATTGCAAGGAAACGCTCGGCGTCAACGAATACCTTGTTTTGGGCGTCACGATGGTCTGCAATCTTGTTACCGAATTCCTCGTCTACCGTATTTTCGTCTACAGAAATACCATGTATACGAGTCAAGACGGCGTCAAGGAGCTTGAAAAGCTCGCCGCCAAGGAAGTGACGCAGGTCGATGAAGAAGCCTGACGCTCCTGCGAACACCATGAAAGCCGACTGCCCCGTCTATAAGAAGTGCGGCGGCTGTCAGCTTCAGAATCTGCCGTACGCGGAACAGCTTTCCTTAAAGCAGAGAAAGGTCATCGGCTTGCTCGGCAGGTTCGCCCATGTTGATGAGATCATCGGCATGGAGAATCCCTATCACTACCGCAACAAGGTGTCGGCGGCTTTCGGCACGGCGCCAAACGGGAAAATCATCGCCGGTGTCTACCAGTCGAGCACCCACCGTATAGTCGATACGGACGACTGCCTGATCGAGGACGAAAAAGCCGGACAAATCGTAAAAACGATTAAAAAACTGATGATTTCCTTTAAGCTTCTCCCGTTCGATGAGAAAAGCGGGAGAGGTTTTTTGCGTCATGTGCTGATCCGGCGCGGCTTTGCCACCGATGAAATTATGGTCGTCTTTGTGACGGCGCAGCCGCAGTTCCCCAAAAAGCAGGATTTCATCACCGCCCTCTTAACAATCCACCCCGAAATTACAACAATCGTTCAGAACCTCAACTACCGCTATACGAGCATGGTCTTAGGCGAACGTGAAACAATCCTTTTCGGCAAGGGGACGATTGAGGACGTTCTGTGCGACTGCCGCTTTAAGATTTCCGCAAAATCATTTTATCAAATCAACCCCGTCCAAACCGAAATCCTCTATAACAAAGCGATGGAATTCGCAAACCTGACGGGTAAAGAGACCGTATTTGACGCTTACTGCGGCGTCGGCACCATCGGCCTTGTCGCCGCGAGGAACGCTAAAGACGTCTTTGCCGCCGAGCTCAACGCCGACGCCGTCAAAAACGCCAAACAGAACGCCCGTCTGAACAACGCCGAAAATATCCGCTTCGTCTGCGAGGACGCCACAGAAACGGCCGAAAAGCTCGCCGCCCACGGCGCGCGCTTCGACGTCGTCTTTATCGACCCGCCCCGCGCCGGCTGTGCTGCAGGCTTCTTAAAAAGCCTTATAAAGCTCGCGCCTGACAAAATCGTCTACATCTCCTGCAATCCCGAAACGCAGGCGCGCGACCTGCTGACGCTCGCAAAAGGCGGCTATAAAGTAAAAAAAATTCAGCCGGTCGATATGTTCCCGCACACGGCGCACGTTGAGTGCGTGGTATTGATGTCGAGGGCAACCCCTTGAAAATACTGTGTTGCAGAGTGACATCCAAATTGACTACTCGACCTAAAGTGTGTTTTTGCGTATGTGGGAACATATCGACAGGTAAGAAAATGAAAGTGGGGTTGAGTGGATAGAACAGATGACATATAGTTGCACTAACATTTATTAAGATCGTAAATCTATATAATATATAGAAAGGGAAAGTTACATGATTACCATTTTTGACTGGTTTGGGTATGAGGTTCCATATAAGGAACGCTACCAGCTAATTAAAAAAGCGAGGTTTGACGGAGTTTTACTTTATTGGAGTGATGAATTTGGTAATGTTGATTATAAACATAACGCTGAATTGGCAAGAAACGAAGGATTGTTTGTCGAGAACATTCATACATCATTTAATAATATAAATAATCTTTGGTTGGATAATTTGAATGGTAATGAAATTACTGATTATCTAATGCAATGTGTTGATGATTGCAATGAATATGAAATTCCCACAATGATTGTCCACATTACAAGTGGTGAGAATCCACCCAAGGCTAATATGCTTGGTATAAATAGGATAAGACAAATTATCGAGAGAGCCGAACAACGAGGCGTCAATGTGGCTCTTGAAAATTTGAGAAATATTGAAAATCTGGGATACGTATTTGACCACATCAAGTCCAGCAGATTAGGCTTTTGTTTTGACAGCGGACATCAAAATTATCGTTCTAAAAATACCGATTTGTTATCAATGTATGGAGATAAATTAATGGCTCTGCATCTTCACGATAATGATGAAAGTGCTGACCAACACTGTATACCATTTGATGGTAATATTAATTGGGACGCTGTGATGAAAAAGCTTACCAATATTAATTACAAAGGTCCTACTGCACTCGAAATCATGAATATGGGATATGAGCATATAAGGGAATCAAGTGAGTTTCTTGCGATTGCTTTTGATAGAGCAAAAAGATTGGAAAATTTAAAATAATTTAATGTGTATAAGGAGATATAGACGCTATAAGTGAACACAGAGAGCGCGAAGATATCGGAAAATACAGAAAGCCAAAAGCGTATAGACACTTAGGAGTTTAATCGTATGTTTGAAAAATGGTGCAGTCTATCAAAAGACGCAAAAGTAATAATAGTAACCGACAGTGACAGGCTGCCTGTTGCCGAGGACATTAAATCCGGTATACCGAATGCTTGCCGGATTATCAATATTGAGAAGCAGCCAAAATATTTACCGGATATTAAAAAGTTATCACAATCTGATCTTGTGATTGCTTTATTTTCATTTGATACTTTTATGCAAAAGGGCGTTAATAAAGTATTTTCACCGTTTGGTAAGCCAAATAGCGTCAGAGCAAAGTATGTATTCATCCGTTTGGGTATATCAAAAGAATCGCTTAGGGAAGGGCTTAATACTCCGCAGGAACTGGTTTATGAAACGATTGAACGGTTACATAGTATCCCTGACGGCGCGAAAGTACACGTTACGAATTGTGCGGGAACAGATATTACATTAGGTATAAAACCCTTTGATACATGCGAGCATCGTATAACAACAGATGGCGGTATGGCATTTTTACCTCCCTCCGAAACTTCATCGGAGGTAATCCCTTATACCGCTTC
>CAYYFY010000115.1:0-6326 GCA_964471035.1 uncultured Eubacteriales bacterium | reverse complement strand
GAACGCCTGACCGAGCTGCGTACCGAAAAAACCGTGAGCCAGAAGGAAGCCGCCGCGGGGCTCGGTATCTCGCAGGCTTTGCTGTCACATTACGAAAAGGGCATCCGCGAGTGCGGGCTTGAGTTTCTGTGCCGCGCCGCCGACTACTACAACGTCACCGCCGACTACCTGCTCGGCAGGAGTACGAGCCGCAGCGGCTTGTCCGAAAACGCGACGGAGGACCGCGAGGACGACGCCGTATTTTCTCCGGCGACCGTCTACCGCGCCGCCATCATGGCGTCCGAGCGCTTAAGCGCGGGCGGCGCGAGCGCGGGCGAACAAGTCAATATTCTGTATGCTCTGTCGATCTACCGCACGCTGCTTACCGCCTCAAACCGCGGCTACATTTCGAAGCGGTGGTTTTCGCTGCCGCTGAAATACAGCGACGGCTTCGCGCTGGCGAGCGCCGAGCGGCTGCTGCGCGATTTCCCCGAACGCGCCGTCGATCTGAAACGCAAAGGCGGCGGCGAGCCGCTGTGCGTGCAGACGCTGATTGCCCACACCGAGGAGCTGCTCAGGAAAACAGCCGCGGCGGTACGGGAATAACGCCGCAACTTCATGTTATTGTTCTCATGGTCTCTTTATAGAGCCGGATATAGTCATTGGCGGATTTGCCCCAACTGTTGTCGCACGCCATGGCGCGTTTTCGCAGGACATCCCACCCCGCTTTGTTCTGATAGCCGCCGCAGGCGCGTTTGACGGCGTCGAGCATATCTTTCGCGTCGTAGTTTGAGAATACAAATCCGTTGCCATCGCCGCTGCCGCTGTCGGACACGGTATCGCGCAGTCCGCCGGTCTCCCTGACGACGGGGACCGCTCCGTAGCGCAGCGCCACCATCTGTGACAGACCGCAGGGCTCGCTCTTGGAGGGCATCAGGAAAATATCGCTGCCCGCGTAGATTTTGCGCGCGAGCTCCGGTAAAAAACCGAGCGTCAGCGACATTTTGTCGGGATATTTCACCGCGAGCTCCTCAAAAAAGCTCTCGTACTGCCACTCGCCCGAACCTAGGACGGCGACCTGTACATCGGTCGTCGTTAAAAGCTCCTCAAACGCCGCCTTGACGAGATCAAGCCCCTTGTGCGACACCAGCCGCGACACCATGCCGATAAGCGGCGTGTCCGCGCTTTTTGTAAGACCCAGCCGCTCCTGCAGCGCGGTCTTATTGATTATTTTATCCTTCGGGTCGTCCGCCGAATAAACAGAATAAATATCCTTATCCGCCGACGGGTCGTAGCTTTCGGTATCGATACCGTTCAAGATGCCGCGTATTTTCCACGAACGCTCTTTCAATATGGTGTCAAGCCCGTGGGAATACCACGGGTCGAGTATCTCCTTGGCATAGGAAGGGCTGACGGTCGTCACGACATTGGCACATTCGATACCGGCCTTCATAAAATTGACGGCGTTGTTGTATTCGAGTAACCTTAAGTCCCCGGGCGCCGCGCCGACGACGTTTTCGATGATCTCACGACCGTATTCGCCCTGATACTGGATGTTGTGAATCGTAAAAACCGTTTTGATACGCTCATAACCGGGGCGGTTCGCGTAGATGGTGGAATAATAAAAAGGCGTTAAAGCCGTTTGCCAGTCGTTACAATGAATGATATCGGGGTAAAAGTCGATGCTCGGCAGAATCTCCAGCACCGCGCGCGAAAAGAACGCGTACCGCTCGGCGTCGTCATAATGACCGTACATGGCATCTCTTTTAAAATAGTATTGATTGTCCAGCAGGTAATATATGACGCCCCCGGCCTTCGCCTCAAAGATACCGCAATACTGCCTTCTCCACGCAACGGGCACGGAGATGTGCGTAATGAATTTCATCGAATCCCTGAGCTCCTGGCTGATGCTGCTGTACAGCGGCATGACCACGCGGCAGCCTACCAGCCGCTTTCTGAGCGCCTGAGGCAGCGAACCGGCCACTTCGCCGAGTCCGCCGCTCGCGGCGAACGGGAGCGCTTCGCTTACGGCAAATAAAACCTTCATAATAACTATCCTTTCTTTAGAAAATGGTGAAGCCGCCGGTCGCCTCACTGAGCAGCGACTGTAAAGTGTGCCATAAATCCGACTTGAAAAACACAATGGAGGCAATGAGGAAAATTATGACGGGGACGACGATTTCCAGAATGCTGGAAATGAGCAGTCCTCTTTTTAAATTGTACAGATCCTTTTCCGTCTTTATCAGCCGCGCTTCCAATTCGGCGAATTTCGCCGATGATACGGCGTCCGGCGTTTGCGCCGCTTCTGCCGCGGCGGCCGGCGGATGGCTATAGGGCGCTCCCGCGTTCTGCGTCACCGCAGCCTGTTCGGAAAGCCACTGGGGAAACTTTCCGCGCAGCTCGTTAAGCATAGCGGCGCACGGCGCACGGCGCTCCTCGACGCTCTTTTCGAGCGCCGCATCGAGCCAGCGCACCTTGGGCTGGATTTTCGTGAGCGCGTCGGCGTCCGCAATTTCAGCCCCTTTCAGCGCTTCAAGCTGCTTATGACAGTAACCGCAGACAGAAACCGCTGCGCTTTTATCGGTTTCAAAGCTTGTAAAATCAAAGCTTTCGGTTTTACAACCGCATACCGGACAAACATCACTCATGAAAAGTCCCTCCCTTAAATGATAATCCTTTTTCCTACATACATTGGATAAGTTTTTGCTGAACTCAGAATTTTATGCGGCGTTATGACCGCGCTTTTGTCGGTGATGACGTAACGCAGCTGCGCGTTGTCCCCGATGTAGGTATCCTGCATCAGGATACAGTTCTGGACTACCGCCCCTTGCGCGACGCGCACGCCTCTTGCCAGAACGGAATTCTCAACCGTTCCCTCGATGATGCAGCCGTCGGAAATCAGCGAGTCGGACACCTTGGAGCCCAGCCCGTAGACGACGGGCATATCGTTGCGTATTTTTGTGAACACCGGTCTGTCCCTGCAAAACAGGTCTTCCCGCACCGCGGGCTTCAGAAGCTCCATGTTGGCGTCAAAATAGGACACGAGCCCATCGATGGTTTTACAGTAGCCCGGCACCCTGTAGCACATGATGTTGAAGCGTCCGGCGTTTCTCTGAATAATGCTTTTTTCAAAGCTCTCGTAGCTGTAGCTCTCCGCGTCGCCGATGAGCCGCTCAAGCAGGGATTTGCGCATAAGGACGGTGTCGATCGAGTACAGCGCCTCGGCATCGGTTTTCGGCTCGACAGCGACACTTGTAATGCGGTTTTTGTCGTCACAGTCAAAAACCATGATATTCTTGAGCTTAGGCACTCTGCCGGTATTCGCGGCGACCGTGATATCCGCGCCGCTATTGGCGTGGAAATCGAACAGCGCCTGATAATCGGCATTACAGACAGTATTGGCGTCGCACAGCAGAATATATTCCTGACTCGAACCGGATATAAATTCCATGATCCGGTTGATTGTGCCGATGCGGTCAGTGTCGCCCGTTTCGCTGCTGGTGAACGGCGGCAGCATGAACAGACCGTCCCGCTTGCGCGACAGGTCCCACGGACGCCCGCTGCCCAGATGGTCCATCAGGGAATGAAAGTTGCTGTTGGTGATGACGCCGACCTTGGAAATGCCGCAGTTGACGAAATTCGACAGCAGAAAATCGATCAGGCGGTACCGTCCGCCGAACGGGACGGAGCCCATCGTGCGGCGCGCGGTCAGCTCGCTCAAGGCCTCGTCGTGGGAGTTGGAGTAAATGACTCCGAGTACGTCGCTCCCTCTCATACGGTCTCACCTTCTTTCACGTCGCCGGCGATCATGGCTTTGGCTTTTACATGCGCTCCTTCACCGATATTAATACCCTCGCCGACGACAGCGACGCCCCAATCGGCAAGGTCACTACTCTTCTCCGGATTTTCTCCGACAACGGCTCCCTGTCCGATGACGGCGCCCTCGGCGACAATCGCGTACTGGACGACCGCGCCCTTCTTGATGACCGCCCCGGGCATAATAATCGAATAATCGACGACTGCGCCCTTCTCAACAGTGACGCCGGTAAACAGCACGGAGTACTCGATGCTGCCCTCGATGACACATCCTTCGGCGACAATCGAGTTCTGCAGCACGGCGTCTTTGGCGATATACTGCGGCGGCGATACGGGGCTGCGGCCGTAAATTTTCCACGAGCTGTCGGAGAGGTCTATATTCGCCTTGGGATTGAGTAAATCCAGATTGGCTTCCCAGAGGCTGTCGATGGTGCCGACGTCCTTCCAATAGCCGTTAAAGGCATAGGCGAACAGCCGCTCGCCCGCCTTGTGCATGGCGGGGATGACGTCCTTGCCGAAATCGTTGGTAGAGCCGTTTGTCTGTTCATCCTCGACCAGATACTTTTTCAGCTTCTCCCATGTGAACATATAGACGCCCATCGACGCCTTGTTGCTGCGCGGTTTCTTCGGCTTCTCCTCGAAGTCGGTGATCGCGCCGTCGTCGTCCACGAACATCAGACCGAAACGCGACGCCTCCTCCCACGGCACCTCGAGCATGGCGATGGTACACGCGGCTTCCCTTTCCTTATGGTATTTCAGCATCTTCGCGTAGTCCATCTTATAGATGTGGTCGCCGGACAGAATAGCGACATACTCCGGCGCGTACCGCTCGATGAAGTGGATGTTCTGATAAATGGCGTTGGCCGTGCCCTTGTACCACTCGGTGCCCTTGATCTGCTGGTACGGCGACAGGATATGTACGCCGCCCTGCGCCCTGTCAAGGTCCCACGGCTGACCGTTGCCGATATAGTCGTTGAGTTCCAGCGGCTGGTACTGCGTCAGAATACCGACGGTATAGATGCCGGAGTTGACGCAGTTTGAGAGCGGAAAGTCAATGATCCTGTATTTGCCGCCGTAGGGTACGGCGGGTTTGGCGATATTTTGCGTCAGCACGCCCAGACGGCTGCCCTGACCGCCCGCTAAAAGCATCGCGATACATTCGTTCTTTTTTGCCATTTATATCACTCCTTTCAGATCTTTATTCTCTTGTATTTCGGGGGTGTTGCTCAGAAAATACTGCGCGCAGAGCATCGGCAGCGTCAGCTCGATGCTTGAGTTGAACCCGTGCATCGGCACCTTCTGAGCCCGTACGGTCTTTTTGAGCTTTTCCCCCGTGCCGCCGAACCGCTTTTCGTCGGAATTGAATTTCAGCTCAAACACCGACCCCTCAGGTACGCCGATACGGTAACCCTCGCGCCGGACATTGGTGAAATTCATAACCGCGATCAGACACTGACCGGCGTCGTCGTGCCGCTGAAAGGCGATGACCGAATTGTCGCAGTCGTCGCTGACAAGCCACATGAAGCCCTCCCAGCTGTAGTCGATCTGCCAGAGCGCCTGCGTCTTTTTATAGAAGGCGCCGAGTGCTTTGGTGTAGTCTGAAAGCGCGCGGTGTTTTTCATAGTCAAGCAGCAGCCAGTCAAGCCCCCGCTCGCTGTTCCACTCGATGAACTGTCCGAACTCCTGCCCCATAAAGAGCAGCTTTTTGCCCGGATGCGCGAACATATAGCCGAGAAACGCCCGCACGCCCGCGAACTTTTCCTCATAGGTCCCCGGCATTTTTTCAATCAGCGAACACTTGCCGTGGACGACCTCGTCATGGGAAATCGGCAAAACGAAGTTCTCGGAAAAGGCATAGAAGAACGAGAAGGTGATCAGATCGTGGTTGTACTTGCGGAAGTAGCCGTCGAGCGAAAAATATTTGAGAATATCGTTCATCCAGCCCATGTTCCATTTGAAGTTGAAGCCCAGGCCCCCGAGATAGGAGGGTCTTGACACCATCGGCCACGACGTGCTCTCCTCGGCGATGACGAGAACGTCCGGGAAACACTCGAACAGCGCCTCATTGAGCTTTTGCAGAAACGCGACCGCCTCAAGGTTTTCCCTTTCGCCGTTTTCGTTTTTAACCCACTCGCCGTCCGTCCGTCCGTAATCGAGATACAGCATCGAGGCGACCGCGTCAACGCGCAGACCGTCGATGTGGTACTCGGACAGCCAGAAATACGCGTTGGAAATCAGAAAGCTCTGCACCTCTTTTTTGCCGTAGTCGAATACCCGCGTGCCCCACTGCTTGTGCTCGCCCTTGCGTATGTCGGCATATTCGTACAGCGGCTCGCCGTCGAACTCATACAATCCCTGTTCATCCTTCGGGAAATGCGCGGGCACCCAGTCCATGATGACGCCGATACCCGCCTTGTGGCACTCATCGACGAAATATTTGAAGTCGTCGGGCGTGCCGTAGCGCGAGGTTATTGCGAAGTAGCCGGTGATCTGGTAGCCCCACGAGCCGTCAAAGGGGTGCTCCGCGAGCG
>CAYYFY010000114.1:0-6335 GCA_964471035.1 uncultured Eubacteriales bacterium | reverse complement strand
CTTTTGCAGACAGGAAAGCGCCGCGTCGCTGTCGCCCGTATTAAGGTACAGACGCGCCAGTGTTTCGTACGTCTTTGCGAGCGCATAGTGGCAGTCGCCATAATCACCGTTTTCAAAAACAGCGATAAACAGCTCAATGCGTTTATTTTGTAAAGCAATACGCTGCTCATCGGTCGCGTTTTCCGATTTATGAGCATAGGCGTCAATTGCCCAGGTTAAAAGATACAACCCGTCGAGTACGCGCTGCCGTAAGAATGACAGGCGTTCCTCGCCGTCGAGCGCCCAATACAGCTTACCCTCTCGGCAGTCGTTTTCTCTCGGCAGCGACTCGAATATCGCCCGCCCCTTATCTTTGCGTCCGGTTTCACAGTAGTGAAAACCGAGCCGGGCTTTGGCTTCAAGGCGGATACGGTCATCCGTGCAGTATCGCAGTATCCGTTCTCCGATATCGATAATCTCTTTATCGCTGTCGTCGCCGAGGACGAACAAGGCGTACATGAGGTTATTCAGCATTGCCCAGTCATTCGGGAAATCCTTGACGGCTTCCCGCGCAACACTTTTTGCGACGCGGATGTTCCCTTGGTTCATGGCATCGTCAAAACGTGCCTGATAATCGTTGTGCCTTTCTTTTCGCTTGGCGTTTTCCACGCCTAAAAGCGACTCTATGGACACTCCGAAAAATTCCGCGATAGCCGGTAAAAGAGAAATGTCCGGACAGGACGCGCCTGTTTCCCAGCGGGAAACGGCTTGCGGCGACACGCAAAAAATGTCCGCCGCCTGCTCCTGCGTCAGTTCCATTTTCCGGCGCAGCTCCTTGAATATTTCATTAAAATAAATGTTCAAAACTATCCCTCCCGATTTTATTTGGAAGCGCTTCCAAATCCATTATAACAAAAAGAGAAATAAAAGCTATCAATCATTATAAGAGTATTTATCAACTAAACCGAAAGACGTTATGAAATATACAGCCCCGACATCCTTTAAGTCGGGGCAAGCTCTTTCTATAACCAGTATAGCAGATTATTAAAAAAATACAAGTCTGTTTTTTGACCGCGCCGCCGCTTATACTGCATAAGACACAGCCAAAAACAATTGTCGAGCTTTCGACAGGGTCCGGCTCCGGTACCGCCGCCGTCGCCTTGACAAAGGCGGAGGACTGCCTGCTGTTTACCGTGGACATCGGCTTCGCCTGCCACGGCAACGTCATCGGCATCCGAAAGCTTTTAGATTTAAAGGATTCTTTGATTCCCGTCTGCGCGAATTTCTGGCATCTGCCGTTTCAGAGCGGCGGTATCGACGCCGTCTGTTCTCACTACGGGTTGGACGAGTCGAGAGAAAACGATAAAACGATCGCCGAGACCGCGCGTATCCTAAAGCCCGGCGGACGGTTCGTCTGTGTCGGGCGTAAAGACGCCTTTATGCGCCAATACAATATTTTAGAGCCGTTCGGGTTTACAAGGGACGAGGCGGTCGCGCTTCTTAGCGCCTGCCGCCTTTACGCCGACACCGCGACGCTTATCGAATGCTGCCGCGAAAACGGTCTGACACTCGAAAGCGAGCGGGAATTTATAATCAACGACAGGCATACGGCTGTCGTGACGGTGTTTATAAAAGACTGGCCGGAGCTTTAGTCGCTCAACTCCCCGTAATCGTAGACCTCGTCGCAGCCGCTTCCATAAAGATTCTTCTGCGTTAACGCCTCGTTATGGAATACCAGCGTCACATAGACATGCGGCTCGGTATCGGGGGAATCGCCAATATCTCTGGCTTCAAATGTTACCGTATCCAGTGTATATTCGTCATTATAGACCGTCTGCCAGTCGGAAATGCGGCTGTTGCCGCTAAGCTGCTCCAGCGCGCCATCTAAGGTGACGCCCGTTTTAAGGGCTGTATAACACGCGTAGCACTTTTGCGGATCGTCCGTCCAAAAGATATTTCCCAGAGTGCTTTCATATACGGGCAAAAAGTTCTTGAAGGTAATAGGAAGCTTGCCGGTATCCGAAACCTCAATCTCCGTGCAGAGGGAGTCCTCCGCTCTTTCGCCGCGGCAATAGATAATGCTGTCGGCGGTCGTTTCTATCGGTATATAGCCGTTGTTTTCAAAATGAGAGTTGACGTAGTCGCCCGTTGCGGCGCTGTCGATTCGCCTGTACAGTTTTAACGCTTTGCTGTTTTCCGCTCTGTCAAGTCGTATATAAGCTGTCACCCAGTGTTCTGTGATGCCGTAGTAACCGCTGGCTATATAAAAGACGCCTGTTAAAAATACGGTGTACAGAGCAAGCAGAACGGCAAGCGTCTTAAGCTTCGGTCTTCGGCGGCGCTTAGGCGGTACGGACAGCTTTACCGTTCGCGCGGCTTTTTTGTAGAGCCAAAAGCTGAGCGCGCAGAAGGCGATCATCAGACCGATGGAACCGAAGAAAACCGGAGCCAAATCAACATAGATAGTGCCGTCCACGCCAAACGGGATGCCGAAAATTATTTCTATAAAGAAGTAACACATCAGGACAGTGGCGTACAGGAGAGGTTGAAAGATCGCGCTTGAAAGAAGCGTCGTGGGAATATAAAGAGCCATCAAAATGCCGGTCGCCAAAAGCGTTTTTCTTTGCCTTTTTTGATAGGCGCGCAGAATCGTCAGCAGCAGCCCGAAGGTTACCAGCGCGCTGAAGAAAACATGCGGTGTGCCGGGATCGTCGGCGGTGTCCAGAGAAGCGTAAATACATCCGTAAGTGTTTGCGGCGTAAGTGGCGGCAAGCAGCGCAAGGCTAAGGGCGACGGCGAAAACCGTTCTGTCGCGGTACAGTCTTTCGATGCTTTCCCTGACCGGCTGAGCGTCGCCCATATCCGTGAGCGCTTTTTCAATGCTCGTTTCCTCGTCGTAGCCGATTTCTCTGTATTTTTCGATTCTGTCGGCGATATGGCAGCGGTATTCCTCTTCAATATCTCTTTTGCGTTTGGTGGGGATTTTCTCCGGAATGACGGCGTTCAGATAAGCCGTTATTTTCTCATGCTCCGGCATGAATCTCTCCCCCCAATACCACCTTATTGACCGCCTGAGAATAAGCTTGCCAATCTTCTTGGTTTTTCGCGAGCGCTTTTATCCCCTTATCCGTTAAGCGGTAATACTTGCGCCGGCGCACCGATTCGTTTTCGAGCCAATAGGACGTGACCAGACCGTCCTGCTCAAAGGCGTACAACAGGGGATAGAGCGTGCCTTCTTTGAGTGAAAAGACAAGCTCGGAACGCTTTTCAATTTCCTTTATGATCTCATAACCGTACATATCCCTGCTTTTTAAGACAGACAGCGTCAACAACGCGCTGCTGCCCTTGGTGAGTTCTTTTTTTATATTCATAAAATCACTCCTATCATAGAGTTACGATACATCGGAACTCTATGTAATAGTATCACGGCGTTTACGGTTTGTCAAGCATAAAAAAGACCGCGCGGCAGCGCGGCCTTTGATAGTGTGGGGATTAATTTCAGGAAAACGCTACGATAATCTTAAGAATAGCGGACAGCCGCTCGAAGAGCGCCGTAAGCTCAGCGATGGAATCGTAGTCGATACCGCCGTCCGTGTTGGTTTCGAAGGTGTATTCCTCGCTCCACCAGCCCTTTTCGGCGTCGCCGACGCGGAAGCGGTAGACGGTATCCGGTAAAAGTCCCGATAGCGCGACGCCGTGCTGAATCTCACTCAGCGTATAGGCAAACGCGCCGGTGCCGGGGGCGAGGTGCAGGGCATAATATTCATTTTGCACCGGCGTGCCGGTTTGCGAAACGATGAAATCCGTTGTGGGGATGCCGGTAAACTCCGTCCCATCGCCCGTTATGATTTCAATATCCGAAGCGGTGACGGAATACTTTGTCAGCCAGGAAACGGTTTTATCCGTATTAATACCTTCGGCGCCCGTGACGGTTACCTGCGACGGCAGACGACCGTTTTGCGCGGTCGCCGGAGCGGCGACGGGACCGGTATAACTCACAAAAGCCATTTTATCCATTTTGACGCCGGGGTTACTGTCGGTGAGCAGGGATTCAATCCAGTACGCGAGGTCCTCGGACATACCGCAGGTCGCCGCGTAGACGGCAAGGGCGTCGCCGAGAGCCTTTGAGCCGGTGAAAACGGACGGGTCAACGTTTTCGCCGAGCATCGCGAGCAGCAGCGTTTCCACGGCGTCAGTCAGCATTGTTTGAATGTCAGCCGTTTCGGGGGGCAGCACAAGAGTGGGAAGCCCGTAGAGCAGCAGGTCGTCAACGAGGATGGAGGCGATGGTGTGAAGCAGCAGGGAAGTCATCTCACCGCTTTGGAACTGTGCCAGCACGTCCGCCGCGAACGGATCATCTTCAATATATTCGTCGCCGTCGTACAGATAGACCAATAGGCTCATACCGAAATCTTCAAAGTCGCCGGGGCGGTTTGGGTCGCCGAAGCCGATGGTATCGATGAATTTCGTGCAGGGAAATTCGGAGACTTTGAGCGTTCCGGCGTGCTGGAACGCCTTGTCGAGGACCTTATACAGCCTGGCGGGGTCTTTCAGATAGTTTTCTTCCAAAGCAGCCGTCAGCGTGTCAAGCACATCTGAGAACGCGCCGTCGCCCGGGTCAAAGCCGTTTTCGCGCAGCGTCTCGGCAAGTCCCTTATCTAAAAATGCCTCAAGATATTTTGAAATGTAATGATCGGCGACATCCGTACCCCATTTTATAAGACCGTCCTGCCCGAAGGACTGCCAATAGCCGAAGGTGTTTCGGTAGGGGAATTCATATGTCGTGTCAAGATACGTTACGAGCTTTGTGCAATCGGGATCGAACGTTTTAATGTTGGCGGTAAACGCGCCGTCGGCGTTATCGAAGGTGACCTCTCTGAAGGTGTTCGGGTAGCCTGTCAGCGAGGCGGTCATAATGTCGGTGAGCGTATTTCCGCTGTCGGATACGCCTGTCGCGACGCCGCACATATGCGTATGACCCGTAAAGACGTAGCGCATACCCGCATCGGCAAGCGCTTCGCTCACCGTCAGGTAATCGTCTATCAGTATCGACGGCATGACGGTCGGCGCAATATCAAACTGCGGAACGACGCTGTGGTGCGTCATGCCGATCACCACTTCGCCGCACGCCGCGGCATCGGCGGCCTCCGCCTTTATCCATTCTAACAGCGTGGCGTCGGGGTTACCGCTGTAGCTCTCATAATCCATGGCAATAAGGCGATAACCGCCTGAAAGACGCACGGAATAGGAGAGCATACCCGCCTTTGCGCCCTCGGTCGGCGTATAGGTATGATAGGCGAGGTCATAGCCGAGGTTTTTATATAACTCGAGGAAATCCTCGGACGTCGTCATCTGCGCCTTTTCACATACGCCGTTTTCAAAGGTGATGGCACCTGAGTTGCCGATGTCGTGGTTGCCGTTTATAACGATGATCTGAATGCCGGTGTCTTGCTCAAATTGTTCGAGGCGCTGCGCCAGAATCTCGTGCACACCGTATTCGCCGTCGTGCGACATATCGCCGGGAATCAACAGATATTTCGTATTCATTTCGAGGGCGTGCGTTTTTACGGCGTCAAGCGCCGCATCAAGGAGCGCCACGCTCTGCCCCGGCTGGCGGTTGTCTTTTTCGACAGAATCAAGAAACGCCTGACAATAGTTACCGGTGAACTTCTCCGGAAAGTAATGAATGTCGGAAATGACCGCGACATGGAGCGGCGCGCCGTCCGCCGCGAAGCTTATAGGCGGGGCGGCTATCATCAAAAGGGTGGCGGCGAGCAGTAGGGATAACAGCTTTTTCATGGAATAGACCTCCGTTTTTTATTTTATAGTTTTGCGAGATAGCTGATGATATAAAAAATCAGGAATAGCAAAGCCGGAAGAAGAATGACCGGCGGTTCGGGGGCGGGGGTTACTGTGACCGTTATTTCGGCAACTGTGCCGCAGCCAAGGTCAAACAGGAGCTTTAGAATCGTATTCGCGATAACGAGGTGCCCCGCGGCGTTCGGATGGATGTTGTCTGACTGAATCAGCGTTTCGTCTCCCGCCATGGCGGCGGCGACGTCGGCAATGACGTAGCTGTCCGGATTGTTTTCAAGGTAACCTGTAATCGTGCCGTTGATCCGGTTGATCGCTTCCTGATAAACTTCTCCTAAAGCGTCGTACCGCGGATTATACAACGTCTGCATGACAATAAGCGCGTCGGGATTGAGGTTTTTAATCTCCTCGATAATCACCGCGAGGTTCACGCCGAACTGTGCGTTGATTTCATCCGCCAGCGTGTAATCGCCCAGCGCGATGGCGTTGATGATGAGCTGCGGCATATTGCCCAGTAAAAAGTCGTTCCCGCCTATAGAAAT
>CAYYFY010000113.1:0-6362 GCA_964471035.1 uncultured Eubacteriales bacterium | reverse complement strand
GCCCGGTGCCGCCGTCGGCCAGTTCCTGAAGCTGCGGGAGCAGTACGGTGCCCAGCGCGTTCTTCGCCGCCGCCGCGCCGCCTTTGAGACGCTGTACGCTGTCGTCGAACGCGCCCAGTCTTAGCAGCTGTTCATCACTCATGACAGCGCCCATGTTGACGGCTTCGTCCGTCAGTTTCTTAAATCCGGCGGAGCCCTGTTCGATGAGCGGGTTAAGCTCCTGCGCCGATTTGCCGAAGATAGCCATCGCGGTGGCGTCGCGCGTGGTTTGGTCGGAGATTTTGCCGAGCGCGTCGATGGCCTCCCAGTACACGGTCTGCCCGTCGCGCAGGCTGCCGTCCGCGTTCATGGTGGCGATACCGAGCTTCGCGTAGCTTGCCGCCGCCGCGCCCGTTCCTTTTCTCGCGGCGTCCATCGACTTGATGTTCTTCGCCATTGTCTTGGTGACGTTTTCAAGCGGCGTGTCGATAAGCTCCGCCGCGTACTTGTACGCCTGCAGACTTTGTGTTGACATCCCTGTCACCTTGGACTGGGTCAGCACGTCGTCGGCATACGCGGCGGCCTGAACAGAAAACTCGCCAAGCTTTTTTCCGGCGGCACCGACAGCCGTTCCGATAGCCGCGACGCCCGCGCCGACAGCCCCGATACCCACGCCGAGGCTTTTTCCCACCTTGCCGAGCGTCCCGCTCAGAGCGGAGAACCGCCCTTTTGCTTTATCCGCCGTATCCGCGCTCTGTTTCAGTTCTTTGTCAAAATCATTCGCCTGACGGGCGCTTTGACTGAATTCGTCGCCGACGCCGTCGAGGCTTTTTTCGTTCTGCCGCAGCTCGCGTTCCATGCCGTTCAGTTCGGCTTTGGCGTTGTTGAGCTGGACAGCCCACTGCTGGGTGCGCTTGTCGTTTTCCCCGAATGAGGCGGCGGCGTTTTTAAGGGCTTCCTCCAAAGCGGACACCTTATTTTTCTGCTCGTCCATCTCTTTGGCGAGGACCCTGTTGCGCGCGGTGAGCGCCTCGGCGGAATGGTCGTTCTTATCAAATTCAGAGGTGACCAGATTCATCTCGCTTTTCAGGACCTTGAAGTTCTGGTTGATGTCCCTCAGCGCTTCCTTGAACTGTTTCTCGCCCTCGATACCTAACTTGAATCCGAAATCGCTGCCCAAACCTGCCACCACCCTTCATATCCCTTCGGGGATAATATCGCCGATATCCGATTCCCGTTTCGGCTTTGCCAGTCCGTTTATCTGCCGGTAGATTTCGCGCTGGTCGAGCAAATGACCGATCGGCATGAGCCACACCTCGCGTTCAGACCGGCAGAGTTGTGTGACCCCGCAAAAAATGAGCCGGGCAAAGAGTTCATCATCACTTACCCGGCAGGCGCGTTTTTTTCCGCGGCATCTTTGGTGACGCTGTCGTCCTCGCTTTCGACATACCGCTTCATGCCTTTGGCGATAGCTGATTCCAGCAGCGGCACGAAGTCCTGAAACTGTCCCGGCGAGGACAAAAGTTCGACCTGTGCTTCCGTGAGCAAAGGCTGTTTTTCGTTATTTTGCAGATTGTCTATCAGGATGCCTTGATTCGCCAGCAGCGTGATGAACCAGACGGCGGCTTCCATGCCTTCCACACCGTCGAGTTCTTCCGCCAGATTCTCAAGACCGCCGTACTTTTTGGCGATTTCCTTCTGCGCGCGCAGGGTGAGCACAAGGGTGTACTCTTTGTCCCCGATGGTGATTTTTTCGCCTCTGTCCATTTATACAGCCTCCCTTATGCCGGAGCGATGCCCATTGTTGTGTTTGACGACGTCGGCGCCGCTGTCAATCCCGTACAGGTGCCGTTGGCGATGCTTACATTCATCGTCGCGTCGTTCGCCGCCGCCGTCTTGCGGGTTATTACCACATTCGCGCCGGAGCCGGAAATATCAAAGAACGCGCCGACGTTTGCGTCGCTTGTGAGCGCTGTGCGGATTTTCCCCGCTATTTGCGCGGCGGTGTCGCTGTTGGCGACGGCGACCGATACCGTTTTGGGTGTGCCGGTCATACCGACAGCGGTGACTATGACGGTCGCGTTGCCCGCGCCATTCGAGGCGACAGCTCCGAGAACAGTTGCCGTTTCCGCCTGTTTCTGTCCGAGCGCGAACAGCATATCGGGTTCATAAACGCTGTTGAACCAACCGGCGACGACATTCGCGCCGATACCTGTCCCGTCCTCCGACACCTCCGCTTTCCACGGATGACAGCCTCTCGCGTCGGTCTTGTTGCGGCGCATGACGGTGCCCTCGATGGAGGGCGTGGAAAACTTGATGCCGTCCGCTTTGGTCTCCAAATTCGTCGCCGGAATACCGAACTTGACGCGGTACAGCCAGAAGTATCTGTATTTGTTATTGGCTTTGCGCGCCCGAAACCCGATGGCGACGTCGCCGCCGCCGTCCTCGCTGCTTGAGATGAGAACGCCTTGGTCGTCCACCGCCGCGCCGGTTAAATCACGCGCCTTGTCCGCTCCGATATCGTCGATATCGAGCGCCAGTTTGCCGCTTTTGAACTCCTTGACCGAAGCGGCCGCGGCGTCGTCGGCGTAGAGGACGGCTTCGGCGAGTTCAATCGTCAAATCCGCCTTAATAGCCTTCGCCAGCCGGACGGGCGCGCCGTATGTTTCGATTCCTTCCGAATCCTCCGTAATTTTCGCGTAGAACAATTGGTCGAGTCCTATCGTTGCCATAATGCGTATTCCTCCTGTGTGGTATAGTCTTTTTCAACGTCAATCGCGAAGTGGTGGTAGCCGGTGTCGTCCTCGCGCCCGATGTAAAGTCTGTCTGAAATGGTAAAGCCGGATTCCAGCAGACGCCGGACGACATCGTTTTTTATGGGGATGTAGTTGCCTTTGGTGAAAAGTGAAAGCCTTGCCTGCTGGATTTCCCCGTAAGGGTCGTCGTCCGCGAAAACGAACAGCTCGCTTAAGGGAGTGACGACCAGATACTCCTGTGGCGCCGCGCCGCTGAATACGCCCGTTTCCACGGGGACAGGGAGCTCCGACAGCGCCGTCTGCAAGTCCGAAAGAATGTTCACAGGCTGTTCGCCTCCTTGTCGAACGTTTTTTGCATGACCGCGGCCGCCTCGCGTTTAGCCGATGAAACAGCCGGTTTGAGAAAAGGCTTCGGTGGCTGACCGCTTTTACCATACTCTAAAGTGTTCGCGATCAGCGCGTTGGAAACGCCGTCCGTCCTCGTTTCGCCGAACCCTATCTTTATATCGTGGTTTCCGTCCTTGTCCAGCCTGACGGGAGAAACGCCGAGAGACGAGGCGAGTGTGCCGGTGGAACGGGACGCGGTTTTCGTATTCTTACCGATTACAGAGGTGAGGTTGGACTTCGTCTTCCGGCGGATTACCTTCGCGCCTTCCATTAGCACTTTCGGGACAATCTCGTCCGTCTTTTCTCCCAGCCGCGAGATTTTTTCAAGAAAATCATCCGGCATTTTGAAACTTGCCTTAGCCATTCGATTCCACCTTCTCGCAAAGAGCTTCGATATACATTCCTCTGTTTTTAACGTCCTCTGTCGATTTGATTTCGTATCTGCCGTCGGTGCAAACGATAACGTGACCGGTCGTAACCTCAAAGCCCGGAATCGTTCTGAACCGGAACAGGGCGGTCGCCGATGAAAAGGCGGCTCTGTTTTTCCACGCCTCACTCCCGTGCCGCGTTTCCCTGTACGCGCGCACACTCGCCGCGACGCGTTCCTCTTTTGCCGCGAACCCCTCTCCGTCTTTGACGGGAGTGACGGACAGAATATCGATAAAGGTGTTCATTTGCCCGATACCCATATCATACCTGCCAGTCTTTTTCAAGCGCGAGCATATATCTGACGGTATCCATGATCTGCCGCGCCGCCTGTACGTTGTCCCCGAAGAAGCCGCCCGTACCGCCGTCACGGCTTTCATACATATGCGACGCCAGCATGACGACCGCCTGCTCCGTCAACGGGCTCATCGGACTTATGGCGTAATAGTCCGCGCCTTTCTTCTGGCAGCTTTCCGCGAAGGATATACAGGCGGCGATGTAACCGCGTATCAGTGCGTCGTCCTCGTTATGAGTCAGAATCAAATTGGCTTTCACCTTGTCGAGCAGGTCCATACGCCGCCGCCTTTCCTTTTATTCGTCCGCAGCCATCAGACCAGCCGCTTTCAGCTTGCTTAAAAGCGCGTTAAAGTCCGTCACCAGCCCTGAGAGCTGCGTCGCCGTGCTTCCCGCTTGATTGGCGGCGACCGGCAGCCCTGTTACGGCAGCGCCCTCCTTGATTTCGAGGGTGCCGCCGATGACGGTTTTTTCGCCGCCCTGCTCGGTGTAGTTTTTGGTGTTGTAGCTCATACGGATTCCTCCTTATGTTTTCTGCTTGAGAACCTTGACGGCTTCCTGCAGAATCAGTTTGCCGTCCACGCGCTGGGACGCCATAAAACCGACCTGCCCCGTCGCGGCGAACAGCTCACCCAGGCGTTTGAAGGAACGACCTTGCCTATCAGCGACCCAATAGTACCCGAAATCGCCGAAGGCTATGGTTTTCGCGCCCGCCGCGATAACCGGCACATACGACGAGGTATACACGGGACGATTCAGAATCGTGTCCGGGACGCCCGCCGTCAGCGACGGATGCCACAGATAGTCGCCTTGTCCGTTTTTCAGCTTCATGATGCTTTTCACCGTCGAGTCGTTCATAACGAACACAGCCTTTTTACGATATGGCGCTTTCAGTGAGTAGAACAGGTCGATGAGTTCGTCCACCGTAATCGCCGCCGCTCCCGCCGTAGTTACGCCCGTTTGCGCGCCGCCGGTCGCCGCGAAAATACCGGTCGGCTTGCTGTCTCCGTCGCCTGTGAAGAAAGCTTCCTCCTCTTTGGCGCCGATACGGCGCGCGAATTCGGTGGCGATGTAGCTTTCCAGATTAAACACGGAGTCGTTCAGAAGTTCTTCGGACACCTTGAGCATCGTTCCGAGTTTGTACGCGCCGATAGAGGTCTGACCGAAAGCGTCGTCACTCTCGGTATACGCTTCCTCTTCGTCGAGCCACGCGGCTGTGCCTTTGGTGGTCACGACGGGGATTTTTCGGTCGCCGCTTGACGTTTGTATAACCTTCGCGAGGGTTCTGAAAATGTTCTCTTCCAGAAGCGCCTGAACGAGGGTGCGCTCAAACTCGTCGGGGACAAGATAGCCGCCCTCGGAATCGGTTCCAACCTGCAGGGCGTTTTGAACATCAAAGTGGGGCGCTTTGCTGCGCATCACGTTCCAGAACGCTTTTCGGTACTCGTCGGACGCCCTGCCTGTTTTCGTATCCCCGTCCCGCAAGCTGGGTTTGCCTGTAATGGGCGTGTTTACGGGCTTATTCAGCTCGGCGTCGAGGGCTTCCTGCCGCTCCAAACGGGCGATTTCCCCGCCGAGGTTTATGATGTCCGCCTCCATTTTGTCGTAAACGGCGGCGTCCTCCGCGGACAAAAGACCGTCCGTGCCGCGTTTGCCGTCAAGATACGCTTTCGCGGCGTCCCATGCTTTCGCGCGTTTTTCGCGCAGTTCGAGTATTTGGTTCATGTGTTTTCCTCCCTAAAATTTCAATAAATTAAGCCGCTCATAAAGCGGCTGCGCGGACTGTTTTCGTTCGTTTTTGGGCAGCTTGCTGAGCAGCGAGTTCGTGACGGCGCGGCGGCTGAAGGCATAGGCGGCATCCTCCGGCTGAACGCGTTTTTTCTCGTCCTCGAGAATGCCGTCCGCGAAGCCGAGTTCGACGGCTTTATTGGCGCTGAGCCACGTTTCGGCGTCCATGAGGCGCGAGAGTTTTATCCGCGACTGTCCGGTCTTGATTTCGTAGGCGTTGATAATGCTTTCCTTGACCTCCGAAAGCATGGCGACCGCCTTTTGCATTTCCTCGCTGTCGCCGATGGCGACGGTCAGGGGATTATGCACCATCATGAGCGCCGCCGGAGCCATCAGCACCTTTGTTCCCGCCATAGCGATTACGCTTGCAGCCGAAGCCGCGATACCGTCAATCTTAACGGTGACATTGCCTTTGTAGTCCATCAGCATCGCGTAAATCCGGCTTGCCGCGATACAGTCGCCGCCCGGCGAATTCAGCCAGACGACGATGTCGCCCTTTCCGGCGTTCAAATCAGCCATGAACGCCCGCGGTGTGACGTCGTCGTCAAACCAACTCTCCTCCGCGATTACGCCGTCGAGGTAGAGCGTTCGGACATCGGAATCATCTTCCTTTGCCCAGTTCCAGAATTTCTTCATCAGGTTGTTTCCTCCGTTTCTGTGGTATTTGCGAACGTGCCCGCGTCCTGCAATTTGGTCATCGCGCCGTTGATAAGGTACAAATCGCCGCCGAGT
>CAYYFY010000112.1:0-6511 GCA_964471035.1 uncultured Eubacteriales bacterium | reverse complement strand
CGTTTTTTAACTGCTCGGATCTTGAAAGCGTTACGCTTTCAAGCCATTTGACGAGTATCGAAGCTGCGGTATTTTATGGATGTGAATCTCTGGCTGCCATTGAAATTCCCGACGGCGTGACGAGCATTGGCGATTATGCGTTCAGTATGTGTGAATCCTTAACGGAACTCATTATCCCAGACAGCGTAGAAAGCCTGGGAGAGGAAGCTATCAGTTATTGCGCTTCGCTAACGGAAATCACAATCCCCGACAGTGTGACAAGCATTGGTGGCTATGCGTTTTTCGGCTGCTCGTCTATGACCGCTATTAACGTTGACGCGAACAATAGTGTTTTCAGTGACATTGACGGCGTGTTGTTTGATAAAAGCGCGGCGGAGTTGCTTTGTTATCCTGCGGGAAATATCGGTTCCTATACCATACCGAACAGTGTGCAAGCCATAGGCAGTACAGCTTTTTTTGGCTGTGAAAATTTAACAGCGGTTACCATACCGAACAGCGTGACCGTCATAGGTGACGAAGCTTATTTAAGATGCACTTCGCTTACGGAAATAACAATCCCCGGCAGTGTAACAAATATTGGTGCAAATGCGTTTTGTGCCTGCTCGTCTTTGACTGATTTAAATATGAAAAACGGCGTGGAAACCATCGGATATGCAGCGTTTATATCCTGTTCCGCTTTAGAGAATATTGTAATACCGAACAGTTTGTCAACCATAGAAGCAGAGGCTTTTGCCGACTGCGGGTCGCTTAAAACCGTTGAAATACCGGATAGTGTGACAAACATCGGCGACAACGCTTTTGGGTTTTTCTTCAGTTTTGATTCTTACGTTTATGAACCATACGGGGACTTCTTCATCTACTGCTGTGAGAATACCGCCGGTCACGCCTATGCCGTAAACTATGGTTTTGACTATGAACTCAAGGACAGTATCTTAATCAATATCAGCGGCATTTCCGTTGAAACCCCCCCGAATTGTACAAATTATTTTCTCAACGAAACGCCGGACACAACGGGGCTTACTTTGACAGCGTCCTACAAGGACGGTTCGGCGCTTACTCTGACGGACGGCTTTACCTGCGCTCTGGCAGCGCTTACGGTCCCGGGTACGCAGACAGTGACCGTTTCCTGGAATGACTTTGAGACTTCGTTCGACGTGACGGTAGCCCCCTATATGTGCGGGCTGTGCGACGGGGGAACGGGCATTATGATAACCTATTGCGACAGCAGTGTGAGCGGCGTTTTTGAAATCCCGTCTGAAATCAGAGGACTGCCCGTAAAGCGCATCGGCGACTCGGCGTTCGCGGGTTGCTCCTCTCTTCAAAAAGTTGTAATCCCGTACGGCTTGACCAGTGTCGGCGACAGCGCGTTCTCAGATTGTTCCTCCCTTACCGGCGTCGCGCTCCCTAAAAGCGTGACGAGTATCGGCGAAAAGGCATTCGGATTCAATAACGCGGAGGATTTTCTTATCAAATGCATTGACGGCAGCGCGGGACACACATACGCTGTTGACAACAGTATTGATTTTGAGCTGCTGGACGCTTTGACGCTGATTGCCGGCTCAGAGTTTACACCGAGCGCGGGCTTTGTCACCGCTTCAGACCCAATGATGACCGCATCGGCTGTTATGGCGCAGTTCACTAACGAAAACATAAGCATTTATAAAGACGGCACGCCGCTCAGCGGGAGCGCATACACTGGCACGGGCTGTATAATACGGTTGACGGAAGACGGAACCATCATGGATATGCTCAGTTTTGTCAAGACCGGCGATTTGAATGGCGATTCGGTGACTGACGCTCTTGACGTCGCGCTCGTAAACAGTGCCATGAATCACCACCTGACCCTTGAAAGCGCGTACTATGAGGCGGCGAACCTTTTTGCGGAAGATTCAGAGATTGAAATTAACGACTTCTCCGCTGTAATGAATTTAGCTGTCGGAAATACCGTCTGAAGTCTAAGGACAGAATAAATAAATCGGTAAAGTCCTCTTAAAAGGGGGCTTTACTTTTTTGGTTTTAGAGTGCTAAAACTGCTGCTAAAAGTCAAAACCAATCGTGGATGCTGTTATTATGTAAAAATTTTTTCATTCTCATACCTTAGTATGATGTGCAATCCTCCATGATGTGTTATGATATCTAAAATAACTGTTAATTTAATAAGTTAATGTAATAAATTGGAGGACAGCGTTATGTTGTTGAAAAAAATCTTCTCGGTCATTTTGGTTTTGGCGGTCGCCGTGCTGTCGGTGCCGCTGGTAGGCATTCCGTTGGTCAGCGCAGTCGCTTGGGAAGATGTATTAACCTTTCAAACGAATCCGGAAGAAACGTGGGTCGTTCTTATGGAGTGTGACACAAGCGCGAGCGGCGTTCTGGAAATACCGGCTGTCGTCTACGGCTTGCCGGTGGTTGAGATTGACGCCTATGCGTTTTATAATTGTACCTTCTTAACAAGCGTCACGGTTCCCGACAGCGTGACGACGATAGGAACAAAAGCTTTTTATCAATGCACCGCCCTTGAAAGCGTAAACGTTCCGGACAGTGTAACGCTCCTTCCGGAAGGCATGTTTGAGGGGTGTACAGCTTTGACAGACGTTGCTTTAGAGGAAGGTGTAACCGTCATCGCGCCTTTTATGTTCTCTCATTGTACGAGTCTTGCCGAAATCGACATTCCGGACAGTGTGACGACTATCGGAGAGGGAGCGTTCAGCTATTGCGCCTCCTTGACTAGTATACCGGTAAAGAGCGGTGTGACAAGCATTGAGCAAACGGCGTTTGCCTTTTGCTCAGGATTAACGAATGCCATAATACCGGACAGTGTTGTAAGCCTTGGCGATATGCTTTTCGCCGGCTGCGGCGCCCTTACAGACGTAACCTTTCCCGACGGTATAACCGCCATCGGCAATATGATGTTCGCGCAGTGCACCTCTTTAGTGTCTGTCGCAGTGCCGGAGGAGGTTACGAGTATCGGGGAGGGCGCGTATGCCTATTGTTCGTCGCTTATGTCCGTCACCTTGCCGGACTCTTTAGAAAGTGTCGGGGAAGCGGCGTTTTACGAGTGTTTCGCTTTATTAACCGTCACAATCCCCGAAAACGTGATAACCATTGACAATATAGCGTTCGGCTTTTATTACAACGAAGAACTGGAAACCGAATGGCCGGTATCCGGCTTCTCAATCATCTGTTATGAAGATTCCGCCGGTTACGATTATGCGGTGGACAACGCGTTTCCATACACCTTAATGCTGGATTGGTATGACTGGCTGGAATATGAGTTGAACGTTGAGGAAACGGGTATCATCATTATAAACTGCCGCAACGGTGCGGACGGCTTCCTCATAATCCCTGAAACCATCGACGGTCTGCCGGTTGTCGCCATAGGAGAAGGAACGTTTGCGGACTGCGATTCCATAAGGGGCGTCGTCATCCCCGACAGCGTGACGAGTATCGAAGCCGGAGCCTTTTATGGCTGTTATCAAATGACGAGTTTATCGGTTCCGGACAGCGTGACGACTATCGGCGACTATGCGTTTTACGGCTGCTCCGTTCTGACTCAGCTTAATATTCCGGACGGTATTACGAGCATCGGCGACGGAACATATGAGTCCTGCGCAAGTGTAAAGGAATTCACGGTTCCGGACGGCGTGACGAGTATCGGAGGAATGGCATTTTTAAACTGCTACGCTTTAGAAACCTTAGTCCTTCCGGACAGCTTGACCACTATCGGAGATATGGCGTTTACCGCCTGCGAATCCTTAACAAACTTTAACATCCCCGACGGTGTAACAAGCATTGGACATTCGGCGTTTGCCGAATGTAAGTCCTTACACGAAGTCGTCATCCCGGGCAGCGTGACGAGTATCGGGGAGTATGCGTTCGCCTACTGCTCACTTTTAGAGAGCGTCACGATGGCGCAGGGTGTGATAAGTATCGGCTGGTACGCCTTTTACGATTGTCCGTCCCTTCTTGAGATCACAATCCCGAAAAGCGTAACGGATATCGACATGATGGCGTTCGGTTATATTTTTGACGACGAGCTTTTAGATATTCCCCTGGAGGATTTCTTAATCCGGTGCTATAAAAGAAGCAAGGGTTATCAATACGCCGTGAACAACGAATTTGATTATGAGCTGCTTTCGAGTGACACGTTTGGAATTTTTTATGATTTAAACGCGGAAGAAACGGGGTACATCGTTACCGGCTATGACGGGGATTATACCGGTGAACTTACGATACCGGATGAAGTCGACGGTCTGCCCGTGTCAGGCATCGGCGAGGACGCGTTTATGGATTTATCCATGACAAGTGTCATTATCCCTGACAGCGTGTTGACTATCGGCGACTGGGCGTTTTACGGCTGCTACGACCTTGAAAGCGTCACGCTTTCAAACAGCTTGACGAGTATCGGGGATGGGGTATTTGAGAGCTGCGAATCTCTGACGGACATTACAATCCCTCAGGGCGTACTGAGTATCGGCGAGGACGCGTTTTATGAATGTTTTTCGCTTACGGAGATAATGATTCCCGACAATGTGGTAAGCATCGGGTACAGTGCTTTTTACTGGTGCGATTCCTTAACTCAAATCACAATCCCCGACAGTGTGACAAGCATCGGCGGATCCGCGTTTAGCGGTTGTATGGCGATGACCGACATTTACGTTGACGCGAATAATAACCATTTCAGCGGTGTCGGCGGGGTGTTGTTCAATAAGGACGGAACGGCTTTAATTACCTGTCCGGCGGGGAAATCCGGTTCGTATACCATACCGAGCGGTGTGCTGACCATAGGCGATGGCGCGTTTGAAGACTGCGAGTACTTAGAGACAATTACGATTCCGAACAGTGTGACATCCATAGGAAACAGCGCGTTTCTATTTTGTTCATCTCTTTCGGATGTAACGATAGCCGATGGTGTGGAAAGCGTCGGGGTACGGGCGTTTGCCAACTGTCCGGCACTTAAAGTTATTGAGATACCCTTAAGCGTGACGAACATCGGCAGCGCCGCATTCGGGTATTATACCAGTGGTACAACCGGATATGATAACCCTTACGCGGACTTCTTCATCTACTGCTGTTCGGGCAGCGCCGGTCAAACATACGCTATAGACAACGGATTTGCTTACGAGATTAAAGAAGACTATCTAATCAATTTGAGCGGCATTTCCGTCAAGACCCCTCCGAACAGAACCGGCTTTTATCTGAACGAAACGCTGGACACAACGGGACTCTCCTTAACCGCGTCCTACAAAGACGGCACAACGCTCACCGTGACGGACAGTTTTTACTGCACGCCGTCGGAGCTTACGGTTTCGGGTACGCAGACAATAACCGTTTACTGGGGCGACAAGGACACTTCGTTCGACGTGACGGTCGCGGATTTTACCCTTTCCTATGAGACATGCGACGAGGGGACAGGGATTAAAATCACCGGCTGCGGCAACAATGTAAGCGGTGTTTTCGCAATCCCCGAGGAGATAAACGGTCTGCCCGTCAAACGCATCGGCGACTGGGTATTCGCCTATCACAATTCTCTGACAGGCGTCATAATTCCGGACAGTGTCGTCAGTATCGGCGGCTGGGCGTTTTCAGGTTGTTGGGCTTTAACAGATATTGATATACCGGACGGCGTAACGGAGCTTGGGTCTTACGCGTTTGCCTACAGCGACACATTAGCGAGCGTCACTCTTCCCGACAGCGTGACAAGTATCGGCGACGGGGCGTTTTCGGGCTGTTCGTCTCTTACTGAAATCGATTTGCCGAACGGACTTGTGAGCATCGCGGAACGGACGTTTGGATACTGTACGTCCCTTACGGAAATCACGATACCGGACAGTGTTACAAGCATAGGAAGCGAAGCGTTCAGCAATTGTAGGGATTTAGCCGCTGTAACGCTGCCGGACAGTTTAGTGAATCTCGGGGATTGGGCGTTTGCTTACTGCTCGTCCCTTTCGGAGATAGGGTTCCCTTACGGCTTGTCAACCGTCGGATACGGCGCGTTCTTTGGCTGCCCCTCCCTTACTGGCGTCGCGCTCCCGAAAAGCGTGACGACTATCGGCGAAATGGCGTTCGGATACTTTTACAGCGATGTCCTGTCCGACTACGACACGTATGAAGATTATCTGATAAAATGTTTCGCGGGCGGCGCGGGACATACATACGCCGTTAACAACAGCATTGATTTTGAGCTGTTGGACGGTTTAGAGTTGATTGCGGGCACTCAGTTCACGCAGAGCGCGGGTTTTGTCACCTCCGAAACCTCAATGATGACAGCATCGGCGGTTATAGCGCAGTTCACCAACGAAGGCATAAGCGTTTATAAGGGCGGCACGACGCTCGGCGGCAGCGGCTATACCGGCACGGGCTGTACAATCCGGTTGATGGTGGACGGCAGCGCCGTGGATATGCTTACCTTTGTAAAGACAGGCGACTTGAACGGCGATTCGGTGACCGACGCTCTTGACGCCGCGCTCGTAAACAGTGCCATGAATCACCACCTGACCCTTGAAAGCGCGTA
>CAYYFY010000111.1:0-6588 GCA_964471035.1 uncultured Eubacteriales bacterium | reverse complement strand
CCTGTGACAGCGCGGCGGTCACTTCGTCCTCTGTAAAGGCGCACTCGAATATTTTGGGGGCGCTTCTTAAGTCCCCACCGAGATACAGGCGGTAGACGCCTTTTTCAATAATATAACAGGATTTATGCCCCGTTTTCCCCGCGTCGTCGTAGGAGGCGAGACTGTCCTTATGGACGATTAATGTCAGGCGCTGGCTTTCCCCGGGAGAAAGCGTCCTTGTCTTTATGAAAGCGGCAAGCTCCCGCAAGGGGTTGCCAAGCATTCCGCACGGTTTTTCTAAATACAGGCAGACCGTTTCTCTGCCGGACAGACGCCCCGTATTTGTAACGAGAACTTCGATTTCATAACCCGTCTTTACCGGCGTTATCCGCTCGGCTCTGCGCGAAAACGCCGTATAGGACAGCCCATACCCGAACGGATACAGCACGCCCTCCTTGCGGAACGTCTCAAACCAGCGGTAGCCGACGTAAATATCCTCGATATAGAAATTGTGCTTTTTACCGCCGAAGCACGGGGAGGACGGATAGTCCTCATACGCAGAAGCGACCGTGTCGGTCAGGCGTCCGTTCGGACAGGCTTTGCCGCACAGAAGGTCACAAGCAGAGTTCCCGCTCTCCATACCGCCCTGCCAAAGAATCATCACCGCGCCCAAACGCTCTTTATACCGCCCAATCCACGACAGATCCATGACGCTGCCAATATTGAGCAACACGACCGTGTCGGGAAAATGAGCGGTCACGGCGTCGAGCAGGCGCGCCTCGTCGTCGGTTAAGTAATAGCTGCCCTTTTCCAGAACATTTTCGCGGTCCTCGCCGGACGACCGTCCGATGACGACGACGGCGTTCCCGCCCTTTTCGGCGGCGGCTTTGATAAGCGCGTCACTGACAGGCATTTCGGGATGAAAGCGCGGCCAATGTCCCCAAAAACCGTGGTCGGCGGGGTTTTTCTGCACCCACGCCTCATAGACGCCGGCAAGCTCCTCGTTGACGATAAGCTCCGGACAGGTTCTCAGCCCCTCTAAGAGATTGACCTTGTACGGGGCGTTTACGTCGCCGCCCGAGCCGTAACCGGTATAAAACCAGTCGAGCTGCACGCGACCGAACACCGATACCGTCGTTCCCTTTTTGAGCGGCAGTACGCGGTTTTCGAGCAAAACCGCCCCCTCGGCGGCCGCTTTACGCAAAAAGGCGGACATTTCCGCGTCGACGCGCTTTTCGGCGCTGTGCCGCGCGTTTTCGTCCTGCGCAAGACTGCCGGTCACTTTCCCGGCAACCTTCACCGCGCCGGTGATTAATTTATCTTTCAGTTTCATAGCTTCCCCTTATTTTTGAGTTCTCTCATAAGCAGTTTAACGGATTTCACCGCCAAATTCAACTCAAACGGCAAATTTTCCCGACAGCATACCGCGGTCGGAGTAATAGCCTAAAAATAGATATAAAAACGCTTGCTATTATTCCGATTATGACGTATACTATGACAGAAATTACATTGGCTAGTACGAGGTGAAGAAAATTGGAATATATCAAGGTATCGCAGGCGGCTGAACGATGGGGGCTTTCTACCCGCCGTGTGCGCGTGCTGTGCGCTGAAAATAAAATAAACGGCGTTATCCGTAAGGGCAGACTCTACATGATTCCCGCCGCCGCCGAAAAGCCGGTTGATGGCAGAGTGCTGCGCAGCAAAAAGCTGCAAGGTGAGTTTGCCGCGCTGTTTTTGGAAATTGACCGCAAGAAAGACGAAATAGCAAAGCGCCGCCCGTTTACTGAAGGCGAACTTCGGCGCTTGAGCGAGGAATTCCTTGTGGAGTTTACTTATAACTCCAACGCTATCGAGGGTAACACCCTGACTTTGCAGGAAACCGCGATGGTTTTGGAGGGCGTCACGATTGACCAAAAGCCGCTGAAAGACCATTTGGAAGCCGTCGGGCAAAGGGATGCTTTTCTATATATACAAAACCTCGTTTCGGACGGAAAATCCATTAGCGAGCGTGAAATCAAACGGATTCATTCACTTGTTCTGATGGATAGACCGGAAGATAAAGGCGTTTATCGCCGCATTCCGGTGAGAATTATGGGTGCGGCGCATGAGCCTCCGCAGCCGTATTTGATTGAACCGCAGATGAATGATTTAATCCGCAAAAACGAACAAAATAAAAAAGCAACACACCCTTTAGAGCGCATCGCAAAGTTTCACCTTGATTTCGAGGGTATCCATCCGTTCATTGACGGCAACGGACGGACGGGTAGGCTTGTTTTGAATCTGGATTTGATGCAAAACGGCTATCCGCCTATCAACGTCAAGTTCACCGACCGAAAGAAGTATTATGACGCGTTTGACGCGTATTACCGGGATGACGATGCCGGAAAAATAGTTGAGTTGATTGCCGGGTATGTGGATGAGCGGTTGGGGCAGTATTTAGAGATTTTGGGGGGAGTAGAAAGGTATGGATAACAATCTGGAAATGCTGACGCGCGCGAAAAGTTATTTAGAGCAGCTGGCCAACGGCGTTGACCCGATCTCGGGCGCGTCTGTGCCGGACGACACGGTTTTGAATAATGTCCGTATCAGCCGCTGCTTTTTCTATGTCGCCGACGTGCTGCGGCTGGTCATTGAGAACGGCGGCGAAGTAAAACGCACGGTCAGGCAGGCTTTGTCGCCCTTTGCGATTTCCGAGGAGGAAAAAGCGCGGGTGGAATTGTCGGACGAGCCGCTGCCGATCAGCAAGTTCTGCGACAGGATCAACGGTCAAATCGATACCGAAAAACATATCAAGCTCAAAGTGACCGCCTTCGGCAAATGGCTTGTCGATAAAGGTTTTTTGAACATAGAGATTCATAATGATAAAAAATATAAAAAAGCAACGGCTGCCGGAACAAAAATCGGCATCGTTTCGGAATGGCGTACCTTTGGCGACCGCGATTACTACGCGGTTACCTACAGTAGGGACGCGCAGCAGTTTTTACTGGATAATCTGAATGAGATTATCGCTGTGTCCAACGGGGAAAGCCTTACCATCCTTCAACAATAACGCCGCCGCCGACGACCGACTTCCCGTCATAAAAAACCGCCGCTTGTCCCGCGGTGACGGCGCGCTGCGGTTCGTCGAATGTGACGAGCGCGCCGCCGTCTTTGGCGGTTACGGTCGCGGACTGTTCAATTTGCCGGTAGCGGATTTTTACTTTAACGCGCAGCGTTTCGGGCGGTGCGTCAAAGAGTATCCAGTTTATATTTTTGACAAAAAACGTCCGTGTATACAGCTCTTCATTTTTCCCGAGGACGACCGTGTTGTCCGCGACACGTTTTTCGCAGACGTAGAGCGGTTCGGGCAGGGCGAGTCCTAAACCCTTGCGCTGACCGACCGTGTAACGGATCAGTCCCTTATGCGTGCCGAAGATACGCCCGTCCCTGCCGACAAAGTTTCCGGCGGGGTATGTTTTGCCCGTAAAGCGCTCGATGGCGGCCGCGTAGTCGCCGTCGGGGGCAAAGCAGATGTCCTGGCTTTCCTTCTTTTTGGCGTTAAGGAAACCCTGCTCTTCGGCGATATTTCTCACCTCGTCTTTGGTGAGTTCGCCGAGCGGGAACCGCACACGCTTTAGCTGTTCCTGCGTCAGCGTATACAGCACATAACTCTGGTCCTTTTCGGTATGCGCCGCCTTTTTGAGAAGATACCTGTCGTTTATACATGCGATGCGGGCATAGTGTCCGGTGACGATGACGTCGCACCCTAGTTCATCGGCGCGGCGCAGCATCTCCCCGAATTTTAAGTATTTATTGCAGTCGATGCAGGGGTTGGGCGTCAAACCGCGCTCGTAGCTGTCGGCAAAGCGGCTGATGACCTCCGTTTTGAAGCTGTCGGATAAATCGAAGGTGTGGTGGGGTATAAAAAGCCGGTCGGCTATGTTTTTCGCGTCCTCGGTGTCGTCGGGCGGCACTCCCGCCGCTTCGTTCCCGAACAGGCGCATTGTCGCCCCGATACAGTCGTACCCAGCCTGTTTCATAAGAAACGCCGCGACCGAGGAATCCACCCCGCCGCTCATGGCGATAAGCGCCCTACTCACTGCCGAGCCTCAGCATTTCGTCGATACAGCGCCGCGCTTTTTCGATGGTGTCGGCGGGAAGCGTGATTTTCTCGCCGCCCGTGCCCTGTACGCAATTGAGGACGTCCGGCAATGTCGTCAAGCGCATATTGTGGCAGACACAGTCCATAGAGAGGGCATAAAAGCGCTTGTCCGGACAGTCAAACTGCAAATGCTGTACGATACTGTTTTCGGTGCCGATGATAAACTCTTCGGCGCTGTTTCTTTTCGCGTAATCCATAATGCCGGTCGTGCTGCCGACATAATCGGCGAGCGCGACGACGTCGGGGCGGCACTCGGGATGGACGAGCAGCAGCGCTTTCGGGTGCATGGCGCGCTGTCTTTTTACGTCTTCTGTCGTCATGAGCGCGTGCGTCGGGCAGCCGCCTTGCATAAGCTTAATATTCTTATCGGGCAGCTGTTTTTGGACAAAGTCGCCAAGGTTGCAGTCCGGTATAAACAGAATATTCTTTTCGGGCATTTTTTTTATGATCTTGACCGCCGAGGCCGACGTTACGCAGACGTCGCAGACGGTCTTTAAGTCCGCGGTGGTGTTGATGTAGGCGACGACCTTATAATCCGGATAACGCGTCTTCATTTCGGCGATAAGTTCTCTGTCCATCTGCTCGGCCATCGGGCATCCCGCTCCCCCGTGGGAGAGGATGACCGTCTTTTCGGGAGACAGAATCTTGACCGTTTCCGCCATAAAGCGCACCCCGCACATGACGACGGTCTGTTCGGGGGCACGTGCCGCCGCTTCGCTCAAGGCGAACGAGTCACCTGTGAAGTCGGCGACTTCAAGAATGTCCTGCGACTGGTAGACGTGAGCGAGGATACAGATGCCGTTCTGCTTTTTCAGGCGGCGTATTTCCTCTTGCATCTCATGTGTATTCATTAATATTCCTTCTTTCCTTTAGTGGCAGACGGAGCGGCTCTCTCTTAAAATCTTCACGACCTCCGTGACATTCTTTATGATATATGCGGCTTCATCGGCTGTGTTGTCCCCGCACAGCGAAATACGCAGCGAGCCGAGGGCTATTTCGCGCGGACGGCCGATGGCGAGCAGCACGTGGCTCGGGTCGAGCGAACCGGAGGTACACGCCGAGCCGGAGGATGCCGCAATACCGCGCTCATCCAGGAGCAGCAGGAGCGCCTCGCCCTCAATGCCCTCAAAGCACACACTGACGTTATTCGGCAGTCGTTTTACACGATCACCGTTGAGAATCGAATGAGGAATTTTAAGGAGTCCCTCAATGATCGTGTCGCGCAGCGCCGAAAGGGTTTTCGCGTTCTTGTCCATATGAGCGGCAGCTTCTGTAAATGCCGCAGCCATACCCATGATCCCCGGTATATTTTCGGTTCCGGCGCGTTTCCCGCGCTCCTGCGCGCCGCCCTCGATGAGGTTTAGCAGCGGGATGCCCTTCTTCACATACAGCGCGCCGACGCCCTTAGGTCCGTGAAACTTGTGCGCCGACAGCGACAGCATATCGATATTATCTTTGCATACATTGACGGGCAGACATCCGACGGCCTGCACCGCATCGGTGTGGAACGGTACGCCTCGGTCAAGGCACACTTTTCCTATTTCGGCAATTGGCTGAACCGTTCCGATTTCGTTGTTGGCGTACATGACGGTTACAAGGCAGGTGTCCGGCCCGGTAGCCGCTTCGACCTCTTGTGGGGTTACGATGCCGTTTTCATGGACGTCGAGCAGCGTGATTTCATAACCCTGTTTTTTAAGCCTGTCGAGCGTATGCAGCACCGCGTGGTGCTCAAACGCCGTTGACACGATATGCCGTTTACCGGCTTTCGCCCCGAGCGCCGCCGCCGACAGAATCGCCTGATTGTCGGATTCGCTCCCGCCGGAAGTGAAATACAGCTCATCGGAGTCGCAGCCGAGCGACGCCGCCATGCTCTCTCGCGCGCTCATGAGCGCCTCGGCTCCCGCCCGTCCGGCGCTGTGCAGGCTTGAGGGATTGCCGTAGACTATATCGAAATACGGCGTCAAAGCGTCGATAGCCGTTTTGCTCATCTTCGTCGTCGCCGCGTTGTCAGCATATACATTCATATCGTGTTTTCCAGAAGATCTTTGAGTGTGACGCCGTCTAAGTATTCACTAACGATTCCCTCAAGCTTTATCCACATCGGGAGGGTCGGGCAGGAAGGGGAGCGTTCACAGGTGTTTATGCAGGATTCGAGGCAGGCGACGGGGGCAATGGAGCCTTCCGTCAGCTTGACGACATCACCGACCGTATACTCTTCGGTTTTTCTTGTCAGGCGATAACCGCCCTCCTTGCCGCGCCGACTTTCGAGCAGCCCGCCCTTTTGGAGCGTCGCCACGATGGCCTCAAGATATTTCATCGAAATATCCTGACGCTGCGACACCGTTTTCAGAGATACAAAACCATCTCCCGCGTGTTGGCAGAGATCGAGCATGACGCGTAAGGCGTAGCGGCCTTTTGTTGATACCATCATTTGTTTTAACTCCTACTAAGTCAGGATACCATAAATT
>CAYYFY010000110.1:0-6639 GCA_964471035.1 uncultured Eubacteriales bacterium | reverse complement strand
AATCCGCCCCGGTGAGCGTGTGCCTCTCGACGGCGTTATCACGCAGGGCGTCACAACGGTCGATACAAGTGCGCTTACCGGCGAAACGCTGCCCCTTGACGCCGAAAAAGGCGACGCTCTCTTAAGCGGTTCGGTCAATCTGACCGGTCTTATCCATCTTAATGTCACCAGCGTCTATACAGAATCGACCGCTTCAAAAATTCTCGAGCTCATGGAAAACTCCGCGAAGAAAAAAGCGAAAACGGAGTCGGTCGTCACGCGCTTTGCCCGCGTATATACGCCCATAGTCGTTGCCGCCGCGCTGCTTTTAACGGTGCTTCCTCCCCTGTTTAGCGTTTTGTCGTGGCAAAACGCGCTGAACCGGGCACTCATCTTCCTTGTCGCCTCCTGTCCCTGCGCGCTGGTGCTGTCCGTGCCGCTTTCCTTTTTTATGGGCATCGGCCGCGCCTCGAAGCGCGGTATCCTGTTCAAGGGCTCGCAGTATATGGAAACGCTGTCTAAAACGCAAACAGTCGTTTTTGACAAGACCGGAACGCTGACCAAGGGTGTGTTTACGGTGACGGCTATCCATCCCGCTAAAGTTTCCGAGAGGGAGCTGTTACGGCTTGCCGCCGCGGCGGAGGGCGGCTCGGATCACCCGATCGCCGAGTCGCTCAAGGAAGCGTACGGCAAAGGTCATCATACGACTCCCCCCGTCATTTTAAGCGAGCGCCCGGGGCTCGGCGTATGTGCCGAGATCGACGGAAAACGCGTCTGCGCGGGCAACGGACGACTCATGGACGAAATCGGCGCTGACTGGCATGAGTGCAGTAAAAGCGGCACTATAGTCCATGTCGCGGTCGACGGGGACTACATGGGTCATATCGTCGTATCCGACGAAATCAAAGCGGATTCCGCCGAGGCGCTAAAAAACCTTCATACGAGCGGTATAAGCCGGACAGTCATGCTCACCGGCGACAAAAAAGCCGTCGGTGAGGAGATCGCGCATAAGCTCGGTATACAAGAGATCTACGCACAGTTGATGCCCGCGGATAAGGTCAGCATCGTCGAAAAGCTGATCTCGGAAAAAGCTGAAAAACGCACTCTCATTTTTGTCGGCGACGGCATCAACGACGCTCCCGTCCTGTCACGCGCCGACGCGGGCGTAGCCATGGGCGCTCTCGGCTCCGACGCCGCCATCGAAGCGGCCGACGTCGTTTTAATGGACGACAAACCGTCCCGATTACCCGAAGCCATAAACATCGCGAAGAGCACCATGGGGCGCGTTAATCAAAATATCGGCTTCTCCCTCGCGGTCAAGGGCGTCATACTCACACTGGGCGCTTTAGGGTTCGCCAACCTCTGGCTGGCGGTCTTCGCCGACGTGGGCGTTACGCTTCTCACTGTCCTCAATGCGGCGAGGAAATGAGGAATGAGGAATTGGGAATTTAGGGTCTGCGACGCATTTTATTTTTTTGGGGCGGAACTATGCCAAGAACCAATAGAGACGCTTGAAACTCTTTGCAATTGCTCTTTTAAAATTTATAAGCGTTTCCCCCGCCCAAAATTCCTCATTCCTAATTCCTAATTCCTCATTAAACAGATATAAAGAGCTGCGTTAAAACGCTTTGGCGTTTTAACGCAGCTCATGTTAAATGTTATTCAGATTTTATGACTTTTTGCTTTCTGCGTACGATTGTCAGCAGCATTCCTCCTGCCAGAGGGATAAGGATTACCAGCCATTCGGGGTTTAAGGCGACATACGCCGCCGCTACGACCGGTTTGAGCAACACTCTCGTTGTAAACCGTAAACCCTCGTTCTGCTTGATTTTTTCGGCGATCGGCGGCGAGTAGGTATAATACTTATCTACAAACCACTTACCCGCGTCTGTTTTCAACAGAATACTGTCTCTGAAATTGCAAAGCAGACCGACATCGGGAGAATCCACCCCGTATGACGCGGAAGCGACAAAACAAGTGATAAGCTGAATTTGCGTGCTGCTCGTATAGCTGTCAAAGAGCAGGGAGCTGTCGCTGATGAACCGCGCCACAACACCCGTAGAATTATTGGAATTCACCAATGTACCCGTTATGGCGCCGTTGCTGTACGCATAGGCAAACGCTTGGACTGCGTTGTTATAATTCACCGTGTTAACGCCTTTGTCCAACATATTCGGAAAATGATACGCGGTGCTGAGACGATAGAAAATAAAGTCGTCTTTAATTTTACCGTTGGCGTCATACACGTTCTGCGTTACGCCGTTTTGCGTGATGGTCGTTTTAATGCTCCCGTCGGCGTTCATCACACCGTTTTCCAATGCCGCCACATTAACGCTGAACGCGCACCTTGTTTCCCCGTCTATGACATACGGCTCAAAGTAAATATATAAGGGGACCGTGTTACTGTTGATGGCGTGCGGCGCAGACTTAGGATTGCGTACATATAAAATACCGTTTTTCACATACAGATATGCGTAATCCGCAATTGTGGCATTATCCGGAGGTATCACCGTGGTGCTGTTATAAACCTCGACCGTCGTCGAGGAGCCTACTTTCGCCTGCTTCTGTAAATACTCAACGACTGTTTTGACCGCCTCTTGTTTTATATACTTTTCCTCCGTCTTCTCATAAGACTTGTAGATGGAGCGAAACAGATTGATAAAGGCTACAAAACCCAAGCTCATAAGCACGAGGACAATCATCAGCTCAACCAGTGAAAACCCTCGCTTAGTCGTGGTCAGCCACTTAAACATTATGCCACCTCCTTTTTTCGTACTGCGCTTTTTAGAATACTGGTCATCGGGTTATTCACTCTGCGCCGCCACACTGTAAAGCGCTTTCAGCTCGGTACCGTTTGTAGCAGTGACCGCGGTCCAGGTGCCGAACGGATCGGCAGTATATAAAATTACTCCCTTCGTTGCTGAGACACAACCAACGGCATAGTAAATACCGTTATTATATATCAAATCGTTAATCTTGTACACAGCAGCGGCGATCGTTTTTGATTCAAGTTTATTCGTCGAATTTTCATAGACGACCGCTTTCGTCCCACCGGCTGTCGTCACGCCTACCGCGATGATATGAGTGGTGGTCGCGCAGATCGCGTTAACCCTGGAGAGACCGGTGGTTGCCGCGTTGACTTTCAGCGTCGGCGTCGCGGTTATTGAAGCTGAATTAAATGTCATGCTGTAAATATTGCCCATATTGTCGCCGATATATGCTGTATAGTTGTTGCCTGAAGCGATAAGCGTAGCGCAGGTGAACTGGAAATCCCCGCTTGGCGCCGTATAAAGAGTCTTAAACGCGCTTTCTCCGCCTATATGCAAGGCAATCGTTCCGACATTTTGTATGGGCTGCGTATTGTTTGTACCCGCGAACGAAAGATTTGTATACGATATGGCGCAGGTGCAGGTATTATTCAGCGTAAATCCGGACGCGGTTTGCGCGTTGTTCGGATTACCGGCCTCAAGATAATATCCTCTCCTGAACGGCTGATTGCCTGAGTCCGCGTTCGGCGGCGTATTCATGTCTTCGTTCGTATTCTTAAAAATGCTCCCGTTGTAAAAGAAAGCGGAGTCTACATAAAGCGGTTTTGCGCCGAATCCGTGCGAAGCGTTATTGCAGGAAGCAATCTGCTTATATGCCGCCGAGGAATTGCCGGTTACCTTATAACCGACGGCAATGGTCGCGTCGCCGTCCTGCGCGTAGTTAACATAGGTGGTGAAATCGTCCGGGAACAGTAAACCGTTAGCTTCCGCCGGCGCTTTGTTGTAAACGCTTGTATAGGCTTCGTTTTTATAGAGAAGCGTATGGTTTGATGAATAACCGAGGTTAAAGGCGGTGTTATTGTCCTGAGCCGTAACGGCGGGAAGAACGACTGTATCTCTCGGGTGATCGCTGGAATCAAACTGCGATACCGTATAGGAAGCGCTTCCCGTGCCCCTCACGATATAGTTTATGTAACCTCCCGATTCGCCTGCGTTGTGCGCGTCGGTGGGAAGGGGGGCATATATGAGCGCCGAGACAGGCGTATACCCTGTATACAGCATATGGCTGCCTGACATATTCGGATTTACCCCGTTTGCCATAGACTGCGGGAACGCCGTATAGCAGAGGTCGGTAAGCGTAATGTCAACGCTGTTTGACATATCGTTTACAGTGGCGGCGATAGCGTTATTCTCGTCCGTGCTGAATCCGTTCCTCGTAAGCACCGAAACGTTAGAATTGGGACCGGCTGTACACGCGTTTGTATAGCATTTCATCCTGACATAGGGGTTGTTGCGGTCGAGCGTCGGCGACACGGTAACACCGTTAAAATTCGTCTTAGCCGCCGGAACGACTCTTATGCCGTCGCTTAAAGCGTTGACGATATATCTGAGAACCTGATTTTGCTCCGCGGTAAAGTAAGGTTTGTCAATATTGATGCGCGCGGTGCTGCCGTAAACCTTGACATCGGTCGCGTTGATTTCCGGCGGGAGTTCGGTGAAGTTTGCTCCCACATCGGTGTTGCCGTAACCGCCCTCCGCTCCGCCAAGATAAAACCAATGCCAATGCTTTGAAATGGTTCTCCAAACCGTACCGTTATTATTATCCGTCATACGGTACACATAGGTAATCTGGTTACCCGAATCCATATATCTTTGCCCGCCGTTGGCGTTATCTCTCGCTCCTCCGTATTTCGGGAAGAAAACGACCGGTTGTTGATTACCGTTAAACCCGCTGTTATACGAGCCTGTGACATAATTGGCCCAAATTTCGTCGCTGTATTTGGGTGCCGAAATATAGCCTTCGTCCCAGATGCTCCGGTTGTCAAAGGACTCCCAGTTGACTTTCCATTTCCTTTTTAAGCCGCCGCTCCCATTGGTTTGATCCAAATAGGTGTAGAAAAGGGTGCCGTCCTGTATAGCAGAGTCTAAGTTAACCGTTGAGGCGAGGTTGTTGGATAGCCTGATACAGTTCTGACTCCTATCCCCGTTGGAAAGGGCTATACCGGAATATTTGGTAAAGGTATTCGCTTTCGTGTCATACCTGAACACTCTGCTTCCTGTCATAATGTTTTTACCGGATACCGATGTTCCGGAAACACTGTAGGTGTGGAATTCCGTATAATCTCCGGCCCAGTTGGTCTTATAATATTCGCCGTATTTTTTGTAACCTATACCCGTGGCATCGGGGATTTGCGAATAGACGCTGTCTGTGATATACCACAAGCGTCTGATGATGCCGTTATTTCCGCACATGGCATAATAACCGTTCGCTGAAAGCGGGTCAAGCCCGGGATCAACCCAGCGGATTTTATTGAACTGCTTACCCGCGTCAACCCCGACACCGGCCATCACTCTGCCCTCAATCACAAAAGAACCCTCATTGACTCCGAGCGAAGTATAATAACTGGTGCTGGCGTCCGTTAAGCCGACGAACATCATATGCGCCGGTTTTATGGTAACATATGTCATAAGGGTCTGCGCCGAACCGTCGGTATCATGATAATACACTGCAACCTGCAGAATCGAACAGGTGACATCAACGCCTGAAACGCGTATTGTCAGCAAATTGTCAGTGACAGAAGAGGAAGCGATTGAGATGGGTGTAGTAGAAAGCATAGGCGTTGTGAATGATACAATCACTTTATTTAAATCGGAACTCGGAGCCAATCCGACGCCTAAAACCATGTCATCGTCATCGGTGCTTAAATTGGTGAATTTCAGAACGATGTCTTGATAAGAAGTGTCGTCAAATACTTCCTCTTTGGATACCAATTCCACAGAAGCCTTGGGGGATCCGTAAAGGGTAGCCAGTCCGCTGATGTCGGTTGCAATTTTCATCATATTCATATTGAACCTGGTCAGCGTGTCGTTTGCCCATCTGACAGACAGCGGGTAAAGCGTATCGCCATAATCCGGGTCGCGTACGGCAAGACGTTCTTCTATAACCGTTTTGTTGCCGTACATTTTGCTTGTAATTTCACCCGCGTTACCCAGCTTCGTATAGGAAAGCAGCAAAACGGGAGTGAAAATCACTACAACTAAGGCGAGAAGCGAAAGCGCCACAAGCAATTCGACATACGTCATGCCCTTGCGTTTTCTAATGAATCCGAATATTCCTTTCATGAAAATTCATCCTCTCAGTAATAACTGTCATGGCGCGCAGGCTGTGAAGAAGTAACCACTCTTTTAGACCTTAAATAAAATCGGGGTACAGGGAAAAACGTTAATCGTTCCAAACAATAAATAATCCCGTCGTAGTGTTATTGGGGACAACGTTCGAGTTTTCTGCGGCGTTGCCGATGCAGATAATATCATCAAGAGCATAGGTGCCGGACGCAAAAGCGCCGTAAAAGAAGTTCTGAAACGCCGTAGTAAACCAGTTACTGATTTCCTCCCAGATTGTATTGGCTTCGCCAACCGCAATAATCTGCTGGTAAACGGCATCGACAAACCAGTTGCCGAGACTGACGCCGACGTTAACCTGCTCGCCTTCAACCTCTTTCATGACGTCGGCGCTGAAATAGCAGACATCGCCTGCGTTAAAGAGCTTGTAAACCGTGTAGTAATCCCTGTTCTCCTCAAAAGTATAGGATATCTTTGCAATGTTTTTGGGAATGACTCTCCCTGTATTCGTATACAGTGTTTTGCCGGTGATGCCGAAATTACCACTCTG
>CAYYFY010000109.1:0-6647 GCA_964471035.1 uncultured Eubacteriales bacterium | reverse complement strand
AGAGGAGCCGCGCCGCTAGTAAACAGCGCGTCGCCGCGCGGGAAAAAGAAGCGTTTTCCGTTATAAAACGAATGCGCCGAGGGGCCGAGACCGATATAAGGTTTCAGTTGCCAATATTTTAAGTTGTGACGGCTCATAAAATTTTCCTTGGCGAAATTTGAGATTTCATACTGATAATAACCGTAACGCCCGAGCGTGTCGCAGCAAAGTGCGTACAGATCGCACACCTCATCCTCTTCGGGCAGGGAGAGCGTACCCTTTAGACGGTGGAACGGCGTATTTTCCTCTGTTTTCAGTATGTACGCGCTTATGTGTGTACAGCCGCTGTCAAAGCAGAAGGCGAGCGTTTCAAAAAGGGAGGCGGCGGTCTGTTTCGGGATGCCGAGCATACAGTCGAGCGAAAAATTTATAATTCCGGCAGCTTTGAGCCAGCCGGTAGCTTTAAGGACATCCTCCGCCGTACCGCGCCGTCCGAGCGCTTTGCGTTCCGTTGTCAGCGCCGACTGAAGCCCCAGAGAAACACGGTTTACGCCGAGAGACGCATAAGCGCCAAATAGCTCTAAAGACGCCGAGGAGGGATTGCACTCTACCGTGATTTCCGGATTTTCGGTCAGGACAATATTGTCCCGTATCGCTTCCATGATGCGCCGAAAGCTTTTAACGGGCAGCAGCGACGGCGTACCGCCGCCGAAGTAGACTGTATCCGCGGTCAAAGGCTCTTTAACGTAGCCGGCAAGCCTTCTTTTCGTTTTCAGCTCGTCGGCGATCGCCTCTGCAAAGCTTTCTGCCGCGCCATCGTTAAACGGCACGGAATAAAAATCGCAATATGGACATTTTGATACACAGAAGGGGACGTGAATGTACAGACCGACAGGGGAGGACTCAGACAAAGCTTCACCGCCTAAAAAAAATAACCTTACGACTGTAAGGCTATTATAGTATCGCGGTCAGCGCTTTTCAACCGTTTTGAGAATTCTTTCGCACAGGATTTTATTTTTACAGCCGCCGCAGCCGGCACAGACAGCGCCGTAAAGACACCGCGTGCTTTTTACGCCGTTATGAAATACCGTCTCTTCCACGATGATGTTTTGTCCGACGACCGAGCAATAGAGCTCATACGTTCTGCTGTGTCTGTCCACGCCGCTCAACTCCCATCTCAAGGTATTAGTAGTATATTCAACCCGGACAATAAATAACCGATGAAAACACGACTTTTTCAAAGCGGTCAAGCATAAAATGTTTCGGGGTGATTTATTTGATTCCGAAAATGCCTGTTTATTGCATCGTGCTGCTCGTTGTATTTGTTATCATCGCGCTCATCAGCGCTAAAAAGAGCGGTCACGCGGTGAAGTCGCTTCTTATGAGCGTCGTCGGCGGACTGTCGGCGCTCTGTGCCGTAGGCGTGCTCGGTCAGTTTATACCGCTGAGCGTCGGCGTCAATATCTTTACGGTCACAATAGCCGCGACGCTGTCGGTGCCCGGCGTAACTATGCTTTTGTTGGTCGGCACGATGATTGACTAAAATATTATATGCGGATCGCCGCCGTTTTTCGGCGGCGATTTTGAAGTGTTTTTATAAAAAACACTTGATTTTTTGAAAAGGGTATAGTATAATACACAGGCAATCACCGGTCAGGGACATTTAGCTCAGTTGGTAGAGCATTCGCTTGACGTGCGAAGGGTCAGCGGTTCGAGTCCGTTAATGTCCACCATGAAAAAAGCACGCCGCGGCGTGCTTTTTTCAACTCCGCGCGAAACGCGGAAGATCACTTTACGTTACTGCCAGCTCATTAAAATTCTTATCCATACAATCAAAACATCTATTGACGATTTTTTTATCCTCTTCGTTTCCTCTGACGCACATCGAAAGTATGAGTCTGTTATTGAACGAGAACGCCGTGAGCAGAACATACGGCTTGTATTTTACCGCGCCGGTTAAAAAGACATCAATGGGCTTATGACCGTCCAAAGCGAGGTTTTCCGCGTCGAGCGCTCCTATGTTGCTCATGCCGATAAGCGGATTGGAATAGCCTATTTTTATGGCTTTCTCGGAGGCTGCGTAGGGGAACAAGCTATACGCGAGCTTAAGCAGCGGCAGGCTGTATAGCCCTAAAAATTTATCCTGCTTATTTTTCTCGGTGGAATGCATTATATACGCTAAGGTTTCGCGGATATTTCTGCCCTTTTTCGGACTTTCGCATTGCATAAACGCGGTATGGTTTGTAAGACCTTTTTTGCTCATATCCTTCATATGACGCCTTAAATCAACGGCACAGGAAACAGAAACGCTCTCGTCTGCGCCGTAATCCGCTATCTCGTACAGAGAATGGATATAGATGGCGATCAGCATATCGTTTACGGTTGCTCCCAACGTTTTGCCCGCGGCGCGTAATTGCGCGAAGCGATCGCTGTCAAAGTCCCTGCGGACGATAAAGGACTCATCGTTCTCGTTGTCGGGCGTCAGCGGAAACCTGTGCTTATCGCGGGAGGATACGTTTTTATAAAGCTTTTGCGCTGCTTTTTTATCCGCGGGGCTTAAATCGGCATAGACCTCGTCATAAGAGCGCGAACCCGTTCGGAGCGTTAGCGGGCTTTTTTTATTTTTAACATATGCGCTGTAATTTTCACAAAAAGCGTTAAGAAAATATTTCAGATCTCCGCCGTCCATGCACATATGGTTTACGATCAGGCACAGGACTGATCTGCTGTTATGATAAAAGAGAGCGACCTTTATTTGTACACTGCTTTCGGGAGGGATATACTGCGTCAGAAAGCCGTTTATCGCTCCCTTAAGATTTTCGGGAGATGAAACGGTCAGGATGTCCTCGATTTTATAATCCTTAACACTCCAGTAAGGGCTCAAGGGATTTTTAACGAAGCTCGCGTGCAGTACGGGCGCTTTTTCAAGAAGGCAGATTAACACCGTTTCCAGCGCTTTTGCGTCGATAATACAGTCGTAGTGAAGCTCGGCGTGTATCATGCGGTCGTTGAAATCGCGGAACATATAGTGCATTTTATCCCACAGCTCGGCGTTTAATTTTCTTTTCATAAATTATCAATCTCCTCTGCTTCATATTTTTTGGAATTGCGCATAAGCGCGACGGTGATGATGATCAAATCGACGATAACGGCGTTCAAAATGATCAGCCAGTACGGATGCCAGGAAACGGCTCCTGAAAGCGCGAGGGTCACATAGATAAGAGCGGATACGGCGGGCAGACCTAAAAGCAAATTGAAAACAGCGAATTTCTGTTTTGTGACGAGCGCTAACGCTGCGTCCGCGGTTATCATTAACGCAGCCGCCGCGATAATAATAAGATAGCTTTTTCCAATTTGCAGGAGTATCTGTGAGCAAAGGAAAATAAAGACCGAAAATAACGTTACCGAAGCTGCTGTGAAGGCACGCGCTGTTTTATATTCGTGTTTGCTCAATGTGTTTTTTATAACCATCGAAAAAGCGAATATAATCATTGAAAAAATTCCGCCGACCATAATGAGCCAGCTTTTCGCCCAATTGTCCGAGGCGAAGCTGTAAACGAGATAGCCTACCGTTAAGGTCAAGGTGTAAATTGCGGCGAATGCGAGCGCACGCGATGCCGCCGAGCGGATTTCCTTTTTATTGTCGCCCTTTTTTTGGCTTTGCAGATAATCGGATTTGGGGTCCGGATATTCATCGACAATCAAGTCGTAAATAACCTTTTGGTCTGTCACCCCGCGGCTTTGCAGTTGATTGGCTCTCAAACGCATCTCGGAAATCAGATTGCTTTTGTACTTACTCAAGGTCTCAGAGTTTTTAATGTCGGTGAAACTAAGCTCGATGTAGTCTGATATGCTGTTCATTGTTTTCCCTCCTGATTTATATTACACTCTATTCATACCACTCAATTCTTAGAAAAGTATTAGAAAATGAAAAAAACTCCGGAAGATCCGAAGTTTTTTTATAATTTAGATTTATAGCGACAGTGTGACTGTAAATGTGCTGCCTTCTCCGGGTTTGCTTTCCACTTTGGCGATTCCGCCGTGAAATTGCGCTATCTGCCGCACTATGGAAAGTCCGAGACCCGCGCCTTCCTCGGCGCTTCTTGACTGATTTACCTGCCAGAACCTTTGCCAGATTTTCGGCAGGTCATTCTCCGCAATACCAATGCCGTCGTCGGCGACGGACAAGCTCACAGCGGATTTTTCTTTTTTCAGAGATACGTGTATATGACCGTTTTGCTTTGCGTATTTGCGCGCGTTCTCAAGCAGGTTCTGTAGCAGCCTCTGCATCAGAGAAGGATTGAAATTCGCGTATATATCAGGTTCAATATCCGTGCTGATGATTATTTCGCCGGTATTCCCGAGCTTGAAATCCTCACACGCTGCCGATAGGAATTCGCTGAGATTGGCTTTCTCAAGAGCGTATTTTGCCGTACCCTGCTCGAGGCGCGTAATGCTTAAAAGCTGGTCGGTCATCTGCGATATACGCAGCGCGTTTCGTTCGATAACCGAAACGGACTTGTTAAAATCCTCTTTTGTTTCGGCTTTTCTTTTTGCTCTGCCGCACTCGGCGAGGATGACAGAAACGGGCGTTCTCATTTCGTGAGAAGCGTCGGAGGTGAACTGCTTTTCGGCTTCAAAGGATTTTTCGAGCCTCAAAAACATATTGTCAAAGGTCCGAGCGAGCTTTTTCATTTCTTTTGTGCCGCGTTTTAAGGCGAGCCTTTTTGAGAGGTCGTTCCCGTCGGAAATCTCCTCGGCGGCGGCTGTCAGTTTCTCAATCGGAAGAAACGCGCTTTTCGCGATAAGCCAGCCTCCGGCGGCGGCGAAAATGATAAGAGCAGGAAGAACGGTAAGCGTCAGGATAAGTATCGTACTCATAAGCCCCGACTCGTCCGCGGCGTCAATAATTCCGCGAAACCAGACGCCACCCGCGTATATGTCGTATATATAATATTCCGTTTCTCCGGCTTTTTCGATTTGTACCTCTCCGTTTACAAACGCAGCCTGTAGTTTCGCGGGAGACGCGCCAAAAAGAAGCGCGCCGTTTTCATGGTAGCAGGAGGTATAGACGCCGCCGTCATAAAGGTCAACCTCCTCCTCTTCGAGCGTGCCGTCAAGCGCGTCGGCGTCGCGGACGTTATCGGATATAACCTTAATCAGCCTGCCCTTGGGGTCGTCGGTAACGGCGGCGGAATTTACAACGAGAATAAAGGTTAAAGCCGCCGATGAAAGAATGGTCATCATAAGCGTTATCCAGAGCGTTACGCGCAGCTTTCCCGACATCAGTCTCCCTCCCTGAATACCCAGCCCGTTCCCCATAGCGTATGAATGAGTTTTTTGTCAAATCCCGCGTCGATTTTTTTACGAAGGTAGCTGACATAGACATCGACGATGTTTGTGCCGCCCTCATAATCGTAATTCCAGCAGTTGTTTTCTATCATATCGCGCGTGAGGGCGATGCCCTGATGGCGTATCATATATTCGAGCAGAGCGAACTCCTTCGCGGAAAGGGAAATGTCTTTTCCCGCTCTTGCGGCGGTTTTAGAGGCTGTATCGACGGTGAGGTCAGAGACCGTGTAGATGTTAGTTTTATGTTGACTGTATTTTCTGGCGATAGCGCGTATAACGGCGCTCAGCTCATCGAAATCAAACGGCTTTGTGAGATAATAGTCCGCCCCGCTGTCAAGCCCTGAAATTTTATCCCGCGCCGTATCGCGCGCCGTAAGAAACAGGACGGGCGTAAGGTCTCCTTTGGCGCGCAGAGAACGCGTCAGCTCAAGGCCGCTCTTTTTTGGCATCTGAATATCGAGCACAAGCGCGTCGTATTGCGCGCCCACTAGGAAATCTTCAGCCTCTGCACCGTCAAAGCAGGCGTCTGTGATATATCCCTCGTCCTCGAGGTATTCCTTTATAATTCTGTTCAGGTCGCGCTCGTCCTCGGCTATGAGTATTCTCAAAAAAACCACCCTCCATCGCCTTAAGACTGACATTAAATAATTAGAAAAGTATGAAAGCTTCGCTTATACTATATCATCAGCCGCGTTTTTTGGCAACTGAAAAAATGATTGCGCTTTATTTCGCGTGGTACTATACTATTTTTAAAAATGTTTTGTAACAAAAAAGGCGCTTGCGCGTCTTTTATACAGAGGGGAGGCGAAAAAGGTGTCCGACGCCGAAATAGAGCGTATCTATAACGAATACTTCAAAAGCGTACGCGCGTACGCCTACGCGCTCTGCCTCGACAACGCCTTAGCCGACGACATCACGCAGGAAACGTTTCTGAAAGCTCTCAAAGGTATCGACTCCTTTCGGGGAGAGTGTAAAATCGATGTATGGCTCTGTCAGATCGCCAAAAACACTTTCTACTCGCTGTCGCGCAAGAAAAAAACAGTGCCGCTCGAAGAAATCGCAGAGCTGCCCTTCGCCTTACGGTTTGAGGACGGCGTCGACGACCGCGAGGACTCAAAAGCGATTTTGCAGGCGATTCGGAAAATCGGCAGCCCGTACAGCGATGTCTTTTACATGAAAGCGCTCGGCGGTCTCGAATACGCGTATATCGCCGACGTTTTCGGCAAGTCGGAGTCATGGGCGCGGGTGACGTTCTATCGGGCAAAGGAAAAAATCATAGACATATTGAGAGAGGAGAATCCGTCATGAACGATTGC
>CAYYFY010000108.1:0-6651 GCA_964471035.1 uncultured Eubacteriales bacterium | reverse complement strand
CTCGCCTATGAGCAGTTAAAGGAAAAGCTGCAAAAGGAAGGACTGTTCGACAGCGCGAAAAAGAAGGCGTTGCCCCGCTTTCCGGAGTGTGTCGGCGTCATTACCTCGCCGACCGGCGCGGCGGTGCGCGATATACTCTCCGTTTTGAAAAGGCGCTGGCCGCTGGCAAATGTTATCTTTTGCGCGTCGTCGGTACAGGGAGAGGGCGCCGCCGAAGAGCTTGCCGGAGCTGTGAAGCTTTTTAATACGAAAAAGGCTGCGGATGTGCTGATTATCGGGCGGGGAGGCGGCAGCCTTGAGGACCTTTGGGCGTTCAATGAGGAAGTTTTAGCGCGCGCTGTCGCCGCGTCAAAGATTCCCGTCATCTCGGCGGTCGGGCACGAAACCGATTTCACCATTTGCGACTTTGCCGCCGACTGCCGCGCGCCGACGCCGTCCGCCGCCGCTGCAGCTTGTGTACCGGACAGCTCCGACTTAAAAGCGGGGCTTGCCGCCGAGGGTAATCTGATGTACAAGCTGCTGCGCGAGCGCGTCGCCGGAGAACGCGCAAATCTTTTAAGGCTCGCCCGCTGCCGCGTTCTTGTGAATCCGCTGACACTTGTCGCCGACGAGCGCGAGCGTATCGACCAATCACAGACGGCGATGAATACGGCGCTCGAAAGGCGCTTAAAACTCGAAAAAGAGCGGTTGCGCGGCAATGTCGGCAGACTGTCAGCTCTGAGTCCTCTCAATGTACTCGCGCGCGGCTATGCCATTGTATTCGACGAAAAAAAAGTGATTGCTTCTGCGGATGCGCTGCATAAAGGTGAAAAAGTCAACATACGCTTTCAGAGCGGCGAAGCCGCCGCTGTTATTGAGGAGATTCGCCATGGATGAAGAAAAAAACGGTTCGTTTGAAAAAGACGTGAAGCGGCTTGAGGAGATCGTCGGAAAGCTAGAGGACGGCGGTCTGCCGCTGGAGAAGTCGCTGCTCCTGTTCGAGGAGGGTACGGCGCTTGTCCGCCGGTGTACGGCGACCCTTGACGGTGCCGAGCAGAAAATCACCGAACTATTGAAAACGAAGGAAAAAGGTTGAAAGATAAATCATTCAACCCGAAGTTTTGTTCTTTCGTATCGTAGGTGAAGATGCGAATCGGCTTCGCCGACCGGACAAAACTTCCGCCTCGCAGAAAAAGGATGGTCATAAGAATGAAAAATTCAGTGCGGGGCGAGCAAAAACGCTTGCGGTTCTTTCCGCACCCCCGATTATAACGGGGTGTGGGGTGTCCCCACCCTGAATTATTCACTATTCATTATTCACTATTCATTATTCATTTAAATACCCTCTCCGGAAAAATACGGATAATATTTCGCGTCCTCCGTCATCCAAAACTTCCGCCTCGCAGAAAATGGATGGTCATAACTATGAAACAGATAAGGGAAAAACAAAAAGCCGTCTCTCTGGCGCTGGGCACCTTCGACGGGCTGCACACCGGCCACCAAAGGGTCATTGAGAACGCCTTAAACATCCCCGACGGCGAGGCGTTCATTCTGCTATTTTACGAGCATCCTCAGAAATATCTGACAGGACGCGCTCCGACGCGCCTGATTACGAAAACCGAAGAAGAGCGGCTGCTGAAAGGTTTCGGCATTGCGCCGGTCTATACTGATTTCGGGGAAATTATGGAGCTTAACGCCGAGGACTTTATTATTCGGCTGACAAGGCAGCTCCCGCTAAAGCAGATTTCCTGCGGCTTCAATTACCGCTTCGGAAAAAACGCCGCGGGTACGACCGAAACGCTCAAAATTCTCTGCGACGAGAACGCCGTGCGCCTTAAAGTAGCGCAGGCGGTGCTCTGCGACGGAGCTCCGGTAAGCTCGACACGCATCCGTGAGGCTGTCGAAAACGGCGATATGGCAGCGGCGCGCCGTATGCTCGGCCGCTGTTTTTCCTATGATTTCGAGGTACAGACAGGCGACCGGCGCGGTAAAACGCTCGGATTTCCGACCATCAACCAGCGCTTCCCCGACGACTTCACCGTGCCGCTTACGGGCGTCTATGCCGCTTCTGCCGAGGTGTCGGGAAAAATCTGCCCCGCGGTCACGAACATCGGCGTCAGACCGACCGTCGGAGATAACGTTTTCGGCAGTGAAACGCACATCATCGGCATCAATGAAAATCTATACGGGCAACCCGTGCGCGTGGAGCTTATGGAGCGCCTGCGCTCCGAGATACGTTTCCAGTCGCTCGAAGCGCTGACGGAGCAAATCGCCTCCGACAGCACAGCGGCGCTCGACATTTGGAGAAAATACCATGAACAGACCGATTAAAATTTCACCCTCGCTGCTCTCGTGCGACTACGCGCGTATGGGTGAGGAAATCGCGCAGCTTGAGCTTTTAGGCGCGGATATGCTCCACATCGACGTCATGGACGGCCATTTCGTGCCGAATATCACGCTGGGCGCACCGGTCATCAAAGCACTCCGCAAGGTGTCAACACTTTGTTTCGACGTCCATCTGATGATCACCGACCCCCTGCGATACATCGGCGACTTTATCGACGCGGGCGCGGACATCGTCACGGTACACGTCGAATGCGCCGACGTCGAAGAATCCATACGGAAAATCAAAGAGCACGGTAAAAAAGCCGCGCTCTCCCTGAAGCCCGCCACACCGGCAAAGGCTGTTTATCCGTATTTGAACGACCTCGACATGGTACTCATAATGACCGTCGAACCGGGCTTCGGCGGTCAGAAGCTCATCGGGACGACCCTGCCGAAAATCGTACAGATACGCAAGTTGTGTCCGGACCTAGACATTCAGGTTGACGGCGGCATCGACCGCGATACCGCCAAGCTCTGCAAAGAGCTAGGAGCCAACGTGCTGGTTGCCGGCAGCTATATTTTCGGCGCCGCCGACCGTAAGCGAGCCATCGCCTCGCTCCGAGAATGATGACAGCAGCCGCCCATACTCTGTAATTCTCGCGAACTGCTCGCTTTCGGCGTCGGAAACGTCGCAGTACTCGCACAGGCGGCGCAGCAGATACTCGCTCTGGGTCAGCTTCGGGTATACAATGATATAATACGCGCCGTCGAACGCGTAGCTCGAAAAACCCTTATGATGGCTCATAAGCTCTTTGAGCTCCTCGGCGGTCTCGATAAGACCGTCGCTGTCCCTTAAAAACAAGAGCATCGGCTCAGCCTCCTTTTTCATGACCAGCCGTTTGCCATTAGGCTCACGACCGGCGGAGGGCAGCACTGTAAAATACAGTACGCAGCCCCCGTCCTCTGACGGCAGCGCCTCGATGAGCATCCGCTCGGTGGTGCTGATGTCCTTGCCGAGCACGCGGCGCGCCTCATCGAGCAACGTCCAGATGACCCGACGCGTCTCGATGTTGGCGTAATCCATATCCTCGTATGTAATATCGAGCGTCTGCAGATCATGACTGGACAGCTCCACCACGATCTTATCCTCATTTTGCAGCTCGATTTTCATGAATAAGACGCCCCCCTAAAAGATACTACTATCATATTACGCAAACAGGCTGTACACAATGATAAATTTTTGGAAAACAGAAAGGATTTGTGCGTTTTGACGACTGAGCGGCAAAAACAGAACAACGCCGCCGATAAAAAAGAGCTGCTGCTCATGCTGACGGCTCCCCTCGTGATGGCAGGGTACTATTACGGCGAACGGGCGCTGAGGCTCGCAGCGCTCGCGGCGCTGCTGAGCCTTGCTCTCTCGGTCGTCGGCGATCTGCTGCTGCGTAAAACGGTACGCTGGTTTTCCCCCTCGGCTCTGGCGACCGGATTAATGGTTGCCCTCATGCTGCCGGCGAGCGTGTCATACTCACTTCTTTTCACCGCGGTATTCTTCGCCTTTGCGGTCTGCCGCCTGCCGTTCGGCAACGGCGACAAGACGCCGTTTGTCCCCGCCGCCGGAGCTATAGCCTTTATCACAGTCTGCCGCGAGGCGTCAGTGTTCACCTATCCGTCGCTCGATTATCCTTTGACCGATGCGGCTGATCCGTCCTTTGTATCCAGCACTTCTCTTGCCGCGGCGCTCAGAGAGGGAAACTCCATCTATACCGGCTTCGCCTCGGTGCTTGAGACCGTCATAGGCCGCCACACCGGCCCGATGGGCGCAACCTGCGCGTTCGTGCTGCTAGCCGTCAGCCTCTATCTGCTCGCGCGGCACAGGGATAAATTTCTTCTTTTTGTCGGGTATATCCTCTCCGCCGCACTGTTTGCCGCGCTGTTCCCGCGCGTTCTGACCGGCAGCGTCTACGCGGCGGTCATGGAGCTGTGTTCGGGTACGCTGCTGTTCGGCGGGCTGTTTCTGCTCACCGACGCCTACTCTTCCCCCAAGGGAAGCTTGCGCGCGCTCCTGTTCGGCATAACGGGCGGTGTTGCCGTCATGCTGCTGAGAAAATTCGGCATCTTCGAGGACTCGACTTGCTTTGCCGTGCTGCTCATGAACGCGCTGTCTCCCCTCTTCGACAAAATCACCTTTCCTAAAAGAAGGGTGAGAGAGGAGGCGCTGTCCGTATGATTGATAAAAGCGCCCTGCGGCGTATTGTCCGCGAAACGCTGATTGTCAAAAATCCGGCGCTTATCGAGGCGGTCGGGCTGTTTTTAGCCATCGCCGTGGCGACCTCGCTGAAAGCCGCGGTGCTCGTCTCCTTCGCCACTTTCATGGTATTGAATATCGTAGCAATGCTGGCAAACCTATTTATGAAACGGCTGCCGCGTTTTCTTCGCGTCGCGCTGTATACGGCTGTCGGAGCGGCGCTGCTGCTGCCGCTGTCACTGCTCTACACAAAAATCGCCCCCAACGAGACCGCCGCGCTCGGCATCGCCTTGCCGCTCGTCTCTGTCAGTTCCCTCGTGTTACTGCACTGCGAACGCTACTATGTCAAGCTAAGCCTTACCGAAACGGCGCTGCACGCGTGCTTTTCCGGAATCGGCTACGGCGCCGTCGTACTCCCCCTCGGCGCGGTACGCGAACTGCTCGGCAGCGGTACGCTTTGGGGCTTTCCTATTAAGGGTATCCCAAAAGCATCCTTTTTGCTGCTGCCCGCGGGCGGACTGCTCGCGCTCGGATTTTTAGCGGCGGCGCTGCGCGTACTGCGTATCAGACTCTATCCGCACTATTCCGAACGCGCCGCGTCTGATATAGTCATGGAGGATAAACGCCATGAATAACTTCTTTGCCGTTGTCTCCGCCGCGCTCTTTGTCGGCGCGGTGCAGAACCTCGTTCTCGTCGGCGGCTACGGCTCGAGCGAGGCGTTCCGTATGGCTGCTAAACCGAAATGGCTCGCCGTGCTGTCGTGGTTCATTTCGATGTTTTCACTGCTGCTCGCCGTCATCGCCAGCCTGATCGATAAGCTGCCGACAGTCGCCGCGCTCTCCCCATACCTGCATTTTCTCGTCTATGTCGGCATACTGCTCGTCCTGTATTTTCTCGCCTGCACCGCCGCGTTCCTGCTCGGAGCCACTAAGAGGCTCATCAGCCGCTTGGGCATCGGCGCGTTCAACTCGTTGGTTTTAGCCGTCCCGCTGATCAACCGCTATTCCGGCTTCACCGTTTTTGAAGCCGCCGGAACGGGACTCGGCGCGGGACTGGCTTTCGGCTTTTCGGTGCTGCTCATCAGCGCGGGTTTTAAGAGGTTGCGCGAGAACGACGAAATCCCGCCCGCCTTTCGCGGCTCGGCGTCGCTCTTCATCTATACGGCGCTCATCGCTCTAGGGCTCGCCGCCCTGTCGGGCAGAGCATTAACCATATAACTAAATAATTATTTATGCCAACCACAAGAACCGCTTCACGGTTCTTTTTGAAATCGCTTTGCGATTTCCCTTTAAATCTAACATCTAATATCTAAAATCTAATATCTAAATCGGAGGTAATCACATGAAATTCAGCGTCAGTACCTACAGCTTTTCCCAGCTTACCCGCACCGGTCAAACGACCGAAAAGGAGCTCATCGAGCTTGCCAAGGACATGGAGTTCGACGGCATCGAGTTCGCCGAAATTCATCCGCTAAAAGGGCAAGACAAGGCCGAATACGCCGCCGAGCTCAAAGCCGAGTGCGACCGCGTAGGCATCACGCCGGTCAACTACACCATCGGCGCGAATTTCCTCTATCCGGCGGACGGTACACTCGACAGCGAGGTTGAGCGCTTAAAGGCGGAGCTCGACATCGCGAAAATCCTCGGCGTATCGGGTATGCGCCACGACGCCACCGGCGGTTGGAAGGATGACGGTACCCAGCGCGGTTTTTCAGATGCCCTGCCCATCCTCGTCGAGGGCGCGCGCAAGGTGACCGCCTACGCCGAAACGCTCGGCATCCGCACGATGACCGAGAACCACGGCTTTTTCTGTCAGGAGAGTACGCGCGTCGAGCAGCTTGTCAACGGCGTCGCGCATAAAAACTACGGTCTGCTGCTCGACATGGGCAACTTCCTGTGCGCGGACGAGGACCCGGTTTCCGCGATGGAAATCGCCGCGCCCCTGGCCGTGCACGCGCACGCGAAGGACTTCCACTTTAAGTCGGCGGGCGAGTACTGCCCGGAGCAGGGCTGGTTCCCCACGCGCGGCGGAAACCGGCTGCGCGGCGCGGTGATCGGCCACGGCTGTGTGGACGTGCCCGGGTGCCTGAAGCTTTTGAAAG
>CAYYFY010000107.1:0-6663 GCA_964471035.1 uncultured Eubacteriales bacterium | reverse complement strand
GCGTAAGTATAGATTCAAAACAATGAACACAAGGGATAACTGCGCCCTTTTAGCGAGAGCAAACCATCAGCTTTCACAGGATTTTGCTTTTTTCAGGGATAAGTCTGCCCTTTTGGCTGTCGTTTGTCCTATTCAAGCAGCTATTTTAAACCTTACAAGGGGTTATTCCGCTCTTCAGCAAAAAGATTGTTTTGAATGCCTGTCACCACATAATTTCGCAATGTAAACTGCTCCTTTATGTTTGGTCACCCTGTGCAGACAAAGCAATCTGCACAGGGTATTTTTATGCCCAAACATAAAGGAGTTTTTCTATGACTATACACAAATATTTTAAAACGGCACAGACTTCTCTGCGAGGTCAGACAAACGGCGGTATAGCGTATCTGTTCCCGGGCATCTTTTTAAATCTCATGTATTTATTACCGCTTATGTTTCTTTGGAAGGTGATAGCCGGTAACGGCGCGGATACGGGGATGTCGCTTTCGCAATTACTCACCTATACCTACTTAAGCACCCTGCTGTCAGAGATGCTCGTTGTACGAACAATGGTTTCCGCGTGGAATTATGAGGGGCAAATGCTCAGCTTTTTCGCCAGACCGCTCCCCGTATTCGGGCAAATTATATCGCAAACGGTTGGCGGCTGGATACCGATGCTTCTGCTGTTTTCGCTACCTATGCTCGTAGCGGCACCGCTTGTTGGAACCAATATCATTCCGGCAACCCTTTGGTTTTTCCCCAGCTTGTTTTTATGTGTTTCGCTCGGGTTTGCCATTGACTTTATTTTTGCGTGTGTAACCATACGCATGAGAGGCATGGCGTGGTTGTCGTATTCCATACGAATGGCAATTGTATCACTGTTTTCCGGGACAGTTATTCCGTTCAAAATATTACCGTTCGGATTGACTACGGTATTTGAATATCAACCGTTCGGCAGCTTGGGCGGAGCGCCGCTTTCGCTTTTTGTGGGAACGGCAGAGCCGATTCAGATTATCCTCACGCAAATAGCATGGAATATCGTATTATGGCCTGTTGCCATTATGTGGTTTACCAAATCCAAAGAAAGGCAGGTGAGCTACGGTGGGTAAAATAAAGCGATTACTGAAGCTCTACGCACTCTATACAAAGATGGACCTGGCGTGGATTTTTAGAGATAAAACCTTTGCTTCGCTTGCTATTATGGCTGATATAACCTCAAATCTTTCGGCTGTAACGGGCGTGTTCCTGTTGGCTTGGCGGTTTGACGGTATCGGCGGCATGAACAAATACGAGGTGCTGTTTATGCTGGCTTACAGTACGATCATCACAGGTATTTTCCAAACCTTTTACTCCGGCTGTAACGTGGGACATATCAGCCGTGTCATCGGCAGAGGGCAGCTTGAGCATATGTTCATTCAACCGCTGCCGATACCGGTTCAATTATGCACCAGCGGCTTTATCCCGTTTTCCGGCAGCAGCAATCTTGTATCCGGCTTAATCATTATGGCGGTCTCCGTTTCCCATCTCGGAATTGCTTTGCCGTGGTGGTGGGTAATCTCGCTCATTGGTAATTTGATTGTTACCATGGCGCTTATTTTAGGGCAGTCCTATCTTGCTTCCAGCCTGACCTTTTATGCTCCCGTGCAGGCGGAGGAAATATCCGGCTATGTGATAGACAGCTTCGGTTATATCAGCACATTCCCGCTGTCGGGTATGCCGCTGTATTTGCAATTACCGCTCATCACCGTCATACCGACGGGGCTTCTGGCGTGGTTTCCGACCCTTGCTTTATTCGGCAAAGCACCGCTTCGTCTACCGGCATGGTATCCGTTTTTGTTTGCGGTTATACTTTGGGGAATCACCGCTTACTTTTTCAGAAAAGGAATGAAATATTATGTTAAAAAAGGAATCAACCGTTACCACCCCATGGGACACCGCCGTTGAGGTATGTTCCGTCACAAAAATTTTTACGCAATGGCAGCGTGAAAACGCGGGAAAAGGAATCATTAAAAATTTATTTAAGCCGCAAAAGAAAATCATCAGGGCTTTGGATGACGTTTCTTTTACGGTAAACCGCGGCGAGTTTGTCGCTTATGCCGGACCCAATGGGGCAGGTAAAAGCACCACTATGAAGCTGCTTGCGGGTATGCTCCAACCCACAAACGGCAGTATATCCGCTCTCGGATTGTCACCGGACAAGGACAGAATACTTCTGATGAATAAGCTCGGCGTACTCTTTGGCAATCGAACGGAACTGTGGTGGGACCACCCCGTTTCGCAGAGCTTTGAATGGAAAAAAGTTGTCTGGAATATCCCTGATGAGATTTATAAGCGTAACCTTACTATGGTAACCGAACTGCTTGATATTGGCGAATTGATGAAAACCTTTGCCCGCGAGTTGTCCCTTGGTCAGCGTATGAAGGCCGACCTTGCCATGATGTTATTACATTCTCCGGAGCTTATTCTACTAGACGAGCCGACATTGGGACTTGATGTTGTGGCAAAACGACAGATGATCGGATTTCTCAAAAAAATCAATCGGGAAAACAACGTTACCGTAATCGTCACCAGCCATGACATGGACGATTTAGAAGAGATGGCACAGCGTATTTTATTGATCGCGAACGGTATAATCGCTTATGACGGCAGCTTTAACGGTTTGCGGGATATTACCGGAAACCTGACGCGCTTTATAGTCACCACCGACAGCGCCACGCCGCAGATTGACGCCGGTCATATGTTGTCGGGTGAAAACGGCGTGTTTGAGTTTGAAGTCGACCTCGCCAAAGTGCCGATAAAAGCGCTGCTCGGACGTCTTTCCCATACCGACGGCATCAAGGATGTAGAAATTAAAAAAGCGCCTATCGAGCAAGTGATTGCTGGATTATACGCATCCTGGAAGCAAAGCTACTAACACTTAAGTTATATTACAGAGGGCGAGGAGCTTTACTCCCCGCCCTCTGTCCTGTTTTACGCTGTTACCGGTTCGCGTTCGGGTTCAAGCTCCGGCGCCGGTACCGGCTTTGTTTCTTCGGCTTCTCTCCACCAAAGGGCGTCGGGCCCCGTTTTGCCGGCCATAATCCTTTTCGCCTCGCCTTTTACATACGGCCAGATGACGATGCCGCCGACGACCGCTCCCACAACATTGAGGAGCATATCTATAGCCGTATCGAAAAGGGCGGTCTGTCCGGCGTTTTGAACGCCCAATCCGAATATTTTGAAAAACAACATATCCTCCGGAACCGTCCAGCCGTAGTTCTGGTTGCAAGAACCGGCGATATAATAGTCGGTGAAAAACTCGAATATTTCCCAAATAACCGCTATGAATGAGGAAAATCCAAAACCGGCAAAGGAGGCCATGAACGGTGGAACCGGCTTATTGTTGTGCTTCATAGCCATCATTACATGGTAGCCGATGAACACGCCGGAAAATCCGATCAGCAGATGGAGCCACTTGTCGTAATTCTGAACCTTGCCGTACATTCCCAGATAGTGACCGAAAAAGGAACCAAAAAAAACGGTGACCGTGATATACCGCTGCATGGCATACGGCAAACGCCCCAAAAAAATAAACTTTGTAAAGATCAGACGCCCTAAAAACACCGTGAATGTCGCCGCCAAATTCCCCAAAATCATCAGACGGTAAATAAAATCTCTGTCGGGATCCTTAAGATAGGTATACAGCGCAAAAGCCATCAGCGCCCTGACGACCCACCAAAGCGCGTATTCCGCCCACGAAATCTCGCTGCGAAGCTGCCTGTATTCATGTTTCGGAAAATTTTTATAATACTCCAAAACCTTACGCATAACTTTCTCCCCTTAAAAACGTTATGAAATCATACTCCTGCCGATGCTCCGACCGGACCGCTCCCACCGCTGCTCGTCGATGGTCAAGGGCTTATCGGCGCGCCTTTTATTCAAAAACCGGATATACAGGCGCAGCAGAAAGCCTCCGAACACCGCGGCGACAAGCGCCGTAATCATATCGAGCATAGTGTCGTAAATGGCAGCTTGACCGGCGTTCTGCGCGCCGAACCCGAGAATCTTTAAGAAAATATCATTTTCCCCGAAGGCTGTCTCGGTAAAACTTTGGTTGTTGGCGCCGACGATAAAATAATCCGCGAAAAACTCAAACAGTTCCCAGAACACGATCAGAAAACATGAAAAGCCGAAGCCCGCGAAAGAGCCGATCAGCGGCGAAACGGGACGGTTGTCGTGTTTCAGACAGCGCATGATCTCATAACCCAAAAAAACCATAACTAAGCCGCCGACCACATGGAGCACCTTGTCGTAATTCTGGATTTTGCCGTAAAGCGGGAATATATGACCAAACAACGACCCGAACAGCACGCTGATATTGAGATAACGCTGCGTCGCGTACGGCAGCCTGCCGAGAAAAAACCACTTGGGAATGATGACGCGAAACAGCACAACAGCGAACGTCATCAGATAATTTCCGGCAACCGTCAGACAGAAAATAAACGGCTGAGTCGGATCATTGAAAAGCCTACAGACGCCCCAGCACATACCAATCCTGAGAAGCCACCAGAGAATGTATTCGGGAATGGAGATTTCACTGCGCAGCTGCGTGAACTCGTTTTGAAACAGACGCCAGTAATAACGCGGAATGATACGCATACTTCGATTCTCCTTCCGCAGAATGTTACCATAATTTCACTGTTTGTACAATATACGCATATAAGATTTAATAAAAATGTAAGAAAGCGAAATTTAAGTTGACAGTCTGTACAAAACGGCATATCCGTGGTATATTAAAAAAAAACGCGGAGGGAACACACGATGTTTAAGCTTGCGGTCATCGGTGCGGGAAGCATCGGCTTTACAAGACGTCTGGTGTCGGATATTCTCACGGTCCCCGAATTCAAGGACATTGAGGTAGCTTTTACCGACATCAACCCCGACAACCTGCGCATGGTCACGCAGCTCTGCCAGAGGGACATCGACGAAAACGGTCTGAAAATCAAAATCCATGCTACGCTTGATCGGCGCGAGGCGTTTAAAGACGCCAAATACGTCATCAACTGCGTGCGCATCGGTATGCTTGAGGCGTTTGCCACCGACGTTGGGATCCCGCTCAAATACGGCGTTGACCAGTGCGTCGGCGACACGCTCTGCATCGGCGGCATCATGTACGGCCAGCGCGGCGTCGACGCGATGCTCGGCTTCTGTAAGGATATACGGGAGGTCGCCCGTCCGGACTGCCTGCTGCTCAATTACTCGAATCCCAACGCCATGGTGACGTGGGCTATGAACAAATACGGCGGCGTACCGACTCTGGGCTTATGTCACGGCGTACAGCACGGTCATCATCAGATTGCCGACGCCTTAGGCGTGGACGTAAGCCGCGTGGACATCATCTGCGCCGGACTCAACCACCAGACGTGGTACATCAGCGCTAAAGTGGACGGCGTCGAGCGCGTGCACGAGCTATATGAAAAAATGTCGGCGATGAGCGATATGCAAAAGAATGAGAATGTCCGCCTCGACGTGCTGAAAAATTTCGGCTATTACTCCACCGAATCCAACGGTCACCTGTCCGAATACCTGATGTGGTACAGAAAACGGCCGGACGAAATGAAGAAATGGATTAACTACAGCAGTTGGATTCAGGGCGAAACCGCCGGATATTTGCGCGTCTGCACTGAGGGACGCAACTGGTTTGAGACTGATTTCCCCAACTGGCTGAAGGACGCTCCGAACCGCTATATCCCCGAAAAACGCAGCACGGAGCACGGCAGCTACATCATCGAGGGACTCGAAACGGGACGGCGCTACCGCGGTCATTTCAATGTGATGAACAACGGCGCCATTACGAATCTGCCCGACGAATGCGTCGTCGAGGTGCCCTGCTATGTTGATTATAACGGCGTTTCCGTTCCCAAGGTCGGCGATTTGCCCTTAGGCTGCGCGGCAATCTGCTCCCAGAGCGTTTGGGTGCAGAAGCTCGCCGTCGAGGCCGCCGTCAAAGGCGACATTACGCTTCTATATCAAGCGGCGATGATGGACCCGCTGACCGGCGCGGTCTGCACGCCGGACGAGATCAGACAGATGGTTGACGAAATGCTCGTCGCCGGAGCAGAGTGGCTGCCACAGTACGCCGGTGAGATCGAAAACGCCAAAGAGCGGCTTGCCGCCTCGACGCTGAAGCTTCGTCCCGCCAAGGGTTTCAGGCAAAAGGCGAAAAGCGTCACGCAGATGGCTAAGGAAAAAGCGTTTTACCGCGCCGTTTCGAGTGCCGCCGCCAAGGAAAATATTAAGAGGGACTAAATGAACCGACCGCAAATACGCTCCGCCGCACTCTGCGCGCTGTTTGCCGCGCTGACGGCGGGACTGTCACAAATCGCCTTGCCCATCGGCGCCGTGCCGATAAATCTCGCGCTGTTCGCCGTCTACTGCGCGGGCGCGCTGCTCGGCGCTGAACGCGGCGCGCTCAGCATGCTCGTCTGGGTGGCGTTAGGCACCGCTGGCGCGCCGGTATTCGCGCTGTTTCGCGGCGGACTGTCCGTGCTCATAGGGCCGACGGGCGGCTATATAATAGGCTACATCCCCGCCGCGTTTTTGACAGGTCTGCTCATAGATATTTTCTGTAAAGAGAAAAAAAGAGCCTATATCTACCCCGCCGCTATGTTCGCGGGGCTTCTCGTGTGCTATGCGCTCGGAACGGCG
>CAYYFY010000106.1:0-6821 GCA_964471035.1 uncultured Eubacteriales bacterium | reverse complement strand
GCCCAGATGGATAAGCGGATCGGTGAAAATCTCGCACAGCTCGTCGAGAATATCGCGGATGACCGCGTAGGTATCGTCGTTTCCGGCGCAGAGGATGTCGCGGAAAATACCGCCGCAGGTTTTGACATCAAGAGGATCTCCCGTACAGGACAGGTCCGGCCGCGCGTGCAAAATAGCCGTTGTGTGCCCGGGGAGGTCCAGCTCCGGAATGACCTCGATAAACCGTTCATGGCAGTATCCGACGATCTCTCTGAGCTCGTCTTTTGTGTAAAAGCCGCCATATGGCTCGTTGCGCACATCATTTTTATTGAACGCCGAGGCGGTGCGGATAGACCCCTTTTCGGTGATGTCCGGATGCGTTTCAAGTTGAATCCTGAATCCCTGATCGTCGGCGAGATGCCAGTGGAAGCGGTTGAATTTGAAGAATGCCGCGGCGTCGATCATCATTTTCAATGCGGACACGCTCTGCATATGCCGCGCGCTGTCGATCATAAAGCCGCGGTGCTTAAAGCGCGGCGCGTCGCTGATCTCGGCGAAGGGCAGGCAGTCAAGGTGAGAACAGGCGAGCTGCCGGAGCGTCGTTTTGGCGTAAAAAACGCCAGCCTCGCCGCCGGCGGTGACCGAGACGCCCTTTTCGTTGATTTTTATGGTATATTTCTCCGGACAGTCCGCGCTTCTGTCAATGAACACGGCGGAGATCATCGTCTCGGGAGCTTTGCCGTGAAGCGGCAGGGTGCCGCCGCCGCAGTCGGCGTTTATGGGTCTGGGCAGTATATACATAGCCATCCTCCTTTTCATGAATATTTTAGCGCATCCTCTTTTCTTTTTCAATAGAATGTACTATAATATTTTAGAAATATGGGTAGCTGGTAAACGGCAGTGTAATGAATAATGAAGTCGCAGAGAACCGTTGCGCGGTTTTCCGCTAATGAATAATTTCGGGTTGAAAGGTTCATCTTTCAACCTTCATCAGCATAGCAGGGGGAAGTAAAAGTATATGATCAGCGTAAGAGGTTATAAGGACAAAGACCGCGAGGCTGTCGAGCGGATCTGTATAGAAACAGGTCCCGCGGCGGCGCTTTCGGACGCCCGCGAGCGCGAGCTGCTGTTATATATGTATTGCCGGTACTATACCTCCAAGTCAAAGGAGTCCTGCTTTGTCGGCGCCGATGAGAACGATAAGCCGGTCGGTTATATCTTCTGCGCGCCGGACCGTAAAAAATACAAGCGCGAATATTTGCGCGACGAGGTTGCCGCCATACGGAAGCTGAGTTTCTCACGGTCGCTTTTAGCGCTCGGCGAGATATTTATTTCGATTCCTTTTGAGAAAAAATATCCCGCGCATCTGCACATCGACCTGTCCGACGGATACCGCTCGCAGGGGCTCGGCTCGCGGCTGGTGGACGCGCTTTGCGGCAAGCTTAACAATGACGGCGTTAAGGGCGTTATGCTGATCGTCGGGGGCGATAATAAAGGCGCCATCCGCTTTTATCAGAAAAACGGATTTCAAATTTTACTGGGCACGAAATTCTTTAAGGTGATGGGGAGAATATTATGAAAATTGAAGTGTTGAGGCAAATCGATGAAACAGGCTTCATCGCCGTCGCGGGCGACCGTTACGAAACGGATGTACTAACGCAGATCGGGGAGGCGCTGCTGGACGGCGGCGCGCCGCTTTTAGAGCTGAAATTCGACATCCGCGATCTTGACAGGACCGAAGGCGCGGCGAAGGCCATCGAGCTGTTAAGAACGCAGTTCGGCGACGAGCTGAGCGTCGGCGTGGGGGACGTGATTACCAAAGCGCAGGTGAAGCTGGCCGTCAGCGCGGGCGCTCGGTTTATCTCCTCTCCCGATACGAATCCCGACGTCATTGCCGAAACGCTGTCTGCGGGGCTTGTATCCATGCCCGGCGCGATGACGGCGACCGAAATCATGCTGGCAAACCGGTGCGGGGCGGATTATGTCCGGTTCTTTCCGGCGGGTCTGGCGGGGGAGCCGTATTTTAAGGCGATCTGTCCGTCGGTCAGACATGTGAAGCTTATTGTCAGCGGCGGCGTGACGCTCGAAAATTACAAGCGATTTCTGATAAACGGAGCTTTTGGAGCCGCCGTCGGTCAGAATATCATCCACGACCGTTTTCTGTCGGTAGGGAATTTTGCGGGTATCACCAATGTCGCCAGACAGTATCTCCGCACGAAAAAGGAAGTGCTCGGCGGGCGGTAGTGCGGTGAAATATTTGTTATATCATGGTAAATGATATCGATATTTCATCTATTAAACAATAATTTGCTTAAATTTTTAAAAACGCTTGACATAGCGAAGGGGTATCGATATAATGAATTCAGACTCATAAGTGCGCTTTTGCGTCTTTGTGGGCGTGCGTTTGTTAGTGCTTGGCGGTTTTCTTTTATTTCCGCCGCGCCACGACTAACTTTGTAAAGGAAGGTTCAAATGAAGAAGATTCTTGTATGCGTGCTTGCCATGTCTCTTGCGTTGGGTATGATGCCCGTCGCATATGGTGCGGCTACCAATCCGGGCGCTGTTGCCGAGGTCAAAAAAAGCGGTGAAACCATTACCGTTACGGTAAAATTGCCCGCAGTCGAAAAACTTACCGCTTGTGTTGTCAGCGTCGAGTTTGACCCGAAGGTCGTTTCAATTCCCGACAACGAAGGCGGTTACGCCGCGACACATGAAGTGCAGGGCGAAACCGATCCCATTCCGAATTTCATCGGCGAGCACACCGGCGGTCTGCCCGATGGTGTGGATAATGTCGTCAAGAACGCGTACGTTAACAGCGGCAGCGTTACAAAGACCGAGGAGACCGCGTTTGCCGTGTTTACGTTCACCGTGACGGATAAGACTGCCAAGGAAACCGATTTTATCGTCAACCTTGAACAGTACTATGCCGAGGGGCTGACGATTGCCGACGGCGAAGGTATGGTTATTCTTGAAAAGACCGTTGCCATGGAGGAGGAAGACACTACCGATAAAGATGGCGATGGAGACGCAGCCGCAGAGCTGGCACAGCAGATCAAAGACTTCCTTAAACAGATAGGCTTAGAATCCCTTCTTGAGGATAAAACAATCAACGATATGATCGAGCAGTTCGCCGATATGTTCGGCGGTCTTGGTTCGGGTGATTTTAGTGAAATACTCGACAGCATTATCGGCGGCAGTTCCGGCGAATTAAACTTTGATGAGATTATCGCGTTCTTCACCGGTCTTATCGATGAAATCATGAAACTGTTTACGGGCGGCGGCGCCACCACCAAAAAGCCGGATGCGACTACCACCACTACAGAGGAGACCACAACAGAGGAAACCACGGAGGAGACCACAGGCTCTTCGAACGTAGATAACGGCGGGAATGCCGCCGGTGACGCGGGTATTGCCCTTGCCGTTACCGTTTGCCTCGCGGCAGCCGCGGCGTTCGTACTCTCCAAGAAAAAGGAAGACTAATCCGCATAGCACAGCGATACAAGGAACATACAATTCACATCAGAGGCCGTGGTTTATATCACGGCCTTTTTTCTTAACAGAGGGTTGCTTTATGAAACGGATTATCAGCCTTTTTCTGGCGGTTATACTCATTTTATCGGTATTGTCGGGATGTACGGTCTTGTCCGATTTGTCGGATATTCTCGGCAGCTACGGCGGACCGGCGGTCGTTGCCGGTTCAAAAACGGTGCCGTCGGATGACTATTCATCTCTCCCCGGAGCGTCCGGAGACGGGTTTACCGTATTCTTCATCGATGTCGGGCAGGCGGACAGCGCCATCGTTTTATGCGACGGACATTCGCTGCTCATCGACGGCGGCAATACGGCGGACAGCAGCCGCGTAGTGGCTGTACTGCAGAAACTCGGCGTTACGCACCTCGACGCGGTCGTCGGCACCCATGCCGACGAGGACCATATCGGCGGCCTTTCGGGTCCTTTAAACGTAATGACCGCCGACACGGTTTTCGCGCCAAAACTGGGCGCGGACACCAAGGCGTATGCGAATTTCATCAAGTCGGTCAAAAAGCAGGGGCTTTATTTGTTAAGACCGGCTTTTAAAGAGAAACTGTACATCGGTACGGCGCTTGTGACGTTCCTTTCACCGACTGAAGAACCCGATACCGACGACCCGAACAACACCTCCATCATACTGAAAGCGGAGTACGGGAAAACCTCTTTCCTGTTTGACGCGGACGCCGAAACGGAGCTGGAAACAAGCATTGTCGAGTCCGGCGCCGATCTTTCGGCGACAGTACTGAAGGTTGGGCACCACGGCTCAAAAAACGCGACCTCATACCGCTTTCTGCGCGAGGTCATGCCGCAATATGCCGTTATATCGGTCGGCAAAAACAACCGCTACGGTCATCCGGACGAGGAAACCTTAAGCCGTCTTTCCGACGCGGACGTTAAGGTACTGCGCACCGATGAAAGGGGCGACATCATCATTTCAAGCGACGGAAAAACGCTGACGCTCTATGACAAGGCGTCATAAAAAAAGCCGCCCTTAAAGGCGGCTTTTTTTCAAAGTGGGGCGGAGGTTATCGTATCTTCTGTTTTCACCTTACTTTCCTCAAGGCGCTTATTCCTGAAATAGAGGAAAATATCCGTCGCCACCATAAAGAAATTCAGAATATAAAATGCAAGCACATAAGTGACCTTTCCGGACAGAAGCTTCGCGCCGATGCCACAGACATACCCGAGCAGGATGAGCAGCAAAAAGAGCAGGCTCTTACCCTTTGCCGAACGCGAGGTATACGATTTATATATGGACAGCGGCCACGAAGCCCCAAAGCAAATGACCATCGCCGCTTCAAAAAACTGATTCAAAAGAATGCCCCCAACCCGCTTTTTTATTATGGTAGCACACCCGCGTTTCCTTTGCAAGGGGAACGGTTCGGTTTTTTGTTGACAAAGCGGCAATTACGCGCTATACTGTAAAACGTCAGCCGGATGCGCGGCATACAGTTTCAGAAATTTCCGTCGGAAAAACAAAAAAACGCTTGACAAAGTAAAAGCGATAAAGTACACTAACACTACGAAATGCGATGACGGAATTATGCGCGGCGGGCGTCCTTTCAGAGAGTCGGCGGCAGGTGAGAGCCGACAGACCAGCGCCGAAGCAGTCTCCTTCCCGAGCAGGGCTCCTGAAAGCTTGGTTTATAGGGAGCAACGGTTTGGCCCCGTTATAAGCCGCAAGGCTTTTTTGCCTTAAAGAGACCGCTTTTTTGCGGTAAAACGGGTGGTACCGCGGTAATTTATTTATCGTCCCGGAAATCCTTAGTAAGGGTTTCCGGGTATTTTTTTGTGAGGTGCTGTATGAAAAACTTGAAAATCGTTGACGTGACCCTGCGCGAGAGCGCGGCAAATCCCGATTATTCCCTGAGCTTCAAGGAGAAAATTGAAATCTGCAAGCAGCTCGATAAGCTGAACACCGACGTCATCGAGACGGGGGAGCTGAAAGACGAGAAGGCAGACGCGCTGTTTTTGCGCACGGCGGGCGTTCTTCTTAAAAACAGTGTGTTGTCTGTCGGTACAGGTCTCACGGCTGCGGACGCCGATAAGGCGTTCAAAGCGGTTTCGGGCGCGAAAAAAGCACGGCTGCATATCACAGTGCCCGTTTCTCCGGTCAAAATGGAATATGAGCTTCATTTAAGGCCGGAACAGGTGCTCGGGCTGATTGGAGAGCTTGTTTCCCACGCGGTATCTTTGATGCCCGACGTGGAATTTACCGCCGCCGACGCCACCCGCGCCGACAGGGAGTTTTTGTACAAGGCATTAGGGAAAGCTGTTGAGAGCGGCGCGCGGATCATCGATATCTCCGACTGCGCGGGAACCATGCTTCCCGCGGAGATGGGGCAGTTCATAAAAGACTGTAAGGAAAACGTACCCGGGCTGTCAGGGGTAAAGCTGTCGGTACAGTGCGGCGACGAGCTGGGCATGGCAAGTGCCAACGCGTTCGCCTGCGTCGCCGAGAGCGTCATTCAGATAAAAACGGCTGTGGGCGCGGCGTCGGTGCCGTCTCTTGAGACGGTGGCGCACATCCTGCGCTTAAGGGGCGATTCCCTCGGCGTGACGTGCCGCCTGAAAACCACGGAGCTGAACAACACCTTACAAAAGCTGTCGATGATCACGAAAACGAAAAAGAGCGCCTATTCGCCGTTTGACAGCGGCGTTGAGGAACAGGCTTCCGAGGCGGGGGCGCTCGACGGCTCGGCGCCGATGTCGGCGGTCAGCCGTACGATTAAAAAAATGGGCTACGACCTCTCCAAAGAAGACCTTTCTAAGGTCTATGAGGCGTTTTTAAGCGTCGCCGGTAAAAAGAGCGTCGGTAAGAAGGAGCTCGAAGCTATTGTCGCCAGCGCCGCGCTGCAGGTTCCCCCGACCTATAAGCTGATCCGCTATGTCATCAACAGCGGCAACATCATCACGCCGACGGCGCACATCATCCTTGAAAAACAGGGCAAGGAGGTGCAGGGCTTCTCGGTGGGTGACGGCCCGATTGACGCGGCGTTTTTAGCCGTCGAACAGATCACCGGCCACCACTTTGAGCTCGACGATTTCCAGATTCAGTCGGTAACCGAGGGGCGCGAGGCGATGGGCGACGCGCTCGTCAAGCTCCGCCACGACGGCAGGCTCTATTCGGGCAAGGGTATTTCCACCGACATCATCGGCGCGAGCATCCACGCGTACATAAGCGCCCTCAACAAGATCGCCTTTGAACAGGTATAACGGGAAGGAGCGGGCATATGAAGCTTTCATTTTCGACTAATGGCTGGACAGGTTTTACATGGCAGGACTACTACACGATGGCAAAGGACCTCGGG
>CAYYFY010000105.1:0-6839 GCA_964471035.1 uncultured Eubacteriales bacterium | reverse complement strand
GCGTCTTATAAGTCGATGAAAACACCTCGGTTATCATGCCGCGCGTCGTCGTCTTGCCGACGCTGCCCGTCAGCGCGCAGATGTGCGGATCAAAACGGTCCCTGTAGAGCGAGGCGACGTTTCTCAGCGCCGCGAGCGGATCGCCGACGACGACGGTCTTCTCTCCCGCGAGCGCCGGATCGGAACATACCGCCAGCGCCGCGCCCTTTTCGAGCGCCTGCGGTACGTAATCGTTCCCGTTGAAGCGTTCCCCCGGCAGGGCGATGAACAAATCGCCTTCCTTTAGCGTCCGCGTATCCGTGGACACGCCGCTCACGCTGCCGTCCCCCTCAAAGGGTGTCCGAGCGCGCGGCCGATTTCCTCAAAAGAAAAAGTCATACGCTTTCTCCGTTTAATAGTTTCGCCACAATTTCGCGCTCGTCGTAATGGCGTTTCTCCGTGCCGATGATCTGATATGTCTCATGTCCCTTGCCCGCCAAAAGCACCGTGTCGCCCTCTTTGGCGGTCTTTAGCGCTATGGCTATTGCCTGTGTCCTGTCGGGCTCGACAAAGATGGAATCGTCCTTCTTCTCAATGCCCTCCAGTATTTCGTCGATGATGCTCTGCGGATCTTCTGTGCGGGGATTGTCGGAGGTGACGACCGTTATGTCCGACAGCTGGGCCGCGATTCTCCCCATGAGGGGGCGTTTTGTGTTGTCCCTGTCCCCGCCGCAGCCGAATACGGTGATTATGCGCCCCTTTGTAAAGCTCTTTACCGCGCCGATGGCTTTCTCCAGCCCGTCGGGCGTATGGGCGTAGTCGATGATAACGCCGTAGGGTGTCTCTGTCTTAACGGACTCGAGCCGTCCCAGAACGGGTTTCGCCCCTGACGCGGCGGCGGCTATCTTTGCAGCCGGAAATCCGAGGGCATACAGCGCGGCGGCGGCCGACAGGGAATTGTATACCGAAAAGCTCCCCGGAATATGAAAGTCAACAGGCAGCGCCCTTTCTTTGCAGTGCAGCGTATAGGCGACGCTGTCCTTAAGATAACGGACCTCTGACGCTCTGAGATCGGACGGGGCGTTGACCGAATAGGTAACCGTTTTCGCGTTGATACCGTCAAGGAAATACAGCGCGCGCGGTTCGTCGGCGTTTATAGCGGCGGTTTCGCACACGGTGAACAGCTGCTTTTTGGCGGCTACATATTCCTCCATGGCGCCGTGGTAATCAAGATGGTCCTGCGAAATATTTGTCAGCACGCCGACCTTAAAACGGATACCCTCCAGCCGCTTCTGGTGAAGCGCCTGCGAGGAAACCTCCATAACGCAGTATTTGAGTCCCGCGTCGGCCATCCGCCTGAACAGCGCGTGCATGACGAACGGATCGGGCGTCGTGAGTGTCGAGGGGATGCTCTCCTCTCCAATCATGTTCTTGACCGTACCTATTAGCCCGCACTCCTGACCGAAGGCCTTCAGCATATCCTTGACGACAAACGCCGTCGTGGTCTTGCCGTTGGTGCCGGTAATGCCGATGATCTTTAAGGAATCACACGCGCCGCCGAAAAAGTTTTTGCAAAGAAGCGCGTAGGCGGCCCGCGTATCCTCGACGACAATTTGTTTCTCGAACCCGATGTCGCGCTCGACGACAACAGCCGCCGCGCCCTTCTGAAGCACCTCGTAGGCGACCTTGTGGGCGTCGAAACGTGCTCCCTTTATGCAGACGAACAGACAACCGACCATGACGTTGTTCGAGTTGTCCGTGATCTCTTGTACGTCAAAGTCCGTGTATTTACCGCTGACGGATATACCGTGCAAAAGCTGAGATAAAAGCATTAGCCCTTCCTCCTGTTAAAAGTCCTGTACACCGGAAGTTGTTTTGAAATAGACCGTAATGACCGTGCCAAGCTCCGCTGTCGTCGCTTTCCCGACGCTCTGACGGTAGGATACGACCTGCCCGTCAAGCGAAGAACCCGAAATCCGGATATTGAATCCGGCATTGACCGCTCTGGCGTTTGCCGCGCTGATGGAAAGTCCGCTGAGGTCGGGTACGGTGCCCGTCGCGGAGGTGACGCCCTTTTCCGTATACAGGACGACGATGCCGTTCTTCGGCAGTGACTGTCCTCCGTCCGGACTCTGCAGCAGCACCTCGTCGCCGCTGCCGATCACCCGCGCGCTGAAGCTCTGTTTTTGTAAGGCCGAGCGGGCGGCGCTTAGCGTCATCCCCTTCACATTGGGTACCGATGCGCTGAGCTCGGCGAGTTCCTTGTCGCTGTACACCGGTTCGACATTCAGGTACCGCAGGCTCTGCTCGAGCACCTCGCTGGCTACCGGTGCCGCGATGGCGCCGCCGCCGTGGGAAAAGCCGGCGGGTTCGTCGATGACAATGAGCACGGCGATCTTCGGGTCGTCCGCGGGCGCGAATCCGACAAAAGAGGCGATATACTTGTTGTCCTCGGTCAGCTTTTCAGATGTGCCGGTCTTGCCGGCGACGCGGTATCCGGCGATATACGCGTTCTTGCCGGTTCCTCTGTCTACGACCTCCCGCATCATTTTAATGACGGTTTTCGAGGTTGTTTCCGATATGACCTGCCGCTTTTCTTTCGGCTGCGCGGTATAGAGGGTATTGCCGTCGGCGTCAAGCATGGATTTGACGAGATACGGCGTCATCAGGTGACCGCCGTTGGCAATGCAGCTGACCGCCGTAATCATCTGCATGGCGCTGACCTGGAAGGTCTGCCCGAACGAACAGCTGGACAGCTCGGCAATCCCGAGCTTGTCGCCCGCATAAAAGGTAACGCCCGCGACAGGCTTGGCTTCGCCGGGGAGGTCTACTCCCGTCCTTTCGGAAAAACCGAACGCCTCAAAATACTTATAGAAATTTGCCGAGCCGGTCTTTTGCCCGACGGTAACGAAAAACGGGTTGCAGGAATTTACAAGCCCGTCGGTCAGGTCCTCCGAACCGTGTCCGCTGGTGTTGTGGCAACGGATGGTGTTGCCGGCGACACGGATTGAGCCGTGGCAGGTATAGGAAAACTGCGGCGTGACGGCGCCCGTATCCAGCGCCGCGGACAGTGTGACCACCTTAAAAACCGAGCCCGGCTCATAGGTGTCGCTGATGACACGGTTCCGCCAAAGCGAAAACAATATGTCCTGATAAGCCGTATCATCGTTGTCCGGATTAGTATCGGCGGCAAGCTGCTTGTTGATTTTATCCACCTCGGCGAGCAGGCTCTTGTCCTTGATGGTATACGGATCGTTCAGGTCGTAGTCGGGTTTGGTGGACATACCGAGAATCGCTCCGGTATCGACGTCCATGACGATGCCGTAAGCGCTCTCCGCTTTGTTGTCGATGACCGCCTGCGCCAATCCCTTTTCGAGGGCGTACTGAACGGTGCTGTCTACAGTCAGGACAAGATTCGTTCCGTCCTTCGCCTCATAAGTGCTCTCATAACCGTTGGGCATATCGCCGGCAACGGCGTTTTTCGCTGTAATCACGCGGCCGGCAACGCCTGTCAGCGTGTCGTTGTAGGTAAGCTCCAGTCCACTGCGGCCGGTGTCCTCGTTGCCTGTAAAGCCGAGCACCGTCGAGGCAAAATCGGCGTGCGGATAGTAGCGTTTGGTGTCCGGATCAATGTTGACTATCCCGTACAGTTCGTTTTCGTCGATAAATTTCTTGACCTCTTCTTTTACGGGGTACTCGATCTGACCCTTGACTTTTTCATAACCGTAATCCTTATGGCTGATTTTCTTTTTGATGACTTCTATATCCGTTTTCAGTATTTCAGACAGCTTTGCGGCGATCAGCGCTCCCTGCTCGTCGCTTTCAATCTTTGAAGGATTGATATACACCAGCCATGCCGACGCGCTCTGCGCCAGCACATTCATGCCGCTGTCGTAGATGACGCCGCGCTGGGCGTTCAAGGTCGTGTCGCTCAGCTGCTGCGCCTCGGCTTTCGCCTTGTATTCCTCGCCTTTGACGACCTGCAGCCAAAACAGCCTGCCGATGTCCGTCGAAAAACCTACCAGAAGAAGAAGGACAACAGCTGTTAAAGCTCTATTCCTGAGTTGATTTGTCATCTTTGCCAATACGCTCACCCTGTTTCTGTGTACGCTTTCTGAAAACGACGAGAGTCGAGAAAACTCAACTCTCGCCTCTAATACTTATTATGGTATTATTGAAGATATGCCAGCATCTCCTTAAGCCGCACGCTGATGGTGGCAGGCTTTTCCCTGCCGCCCGAGAGGAGAATCTCATCGCCTTCGGACATATCGATATAGGTGATCTGATAGGTTTCCGCCTTCACCATTCCCAGCACATCCTCGGCAAAGGTATCGACCCTGTCCAGGGAAACCATGGCGTCGAGCGATGTGTTCAGACGGACATTTTCGCCCTCGGCAATCTCAATCTGACTCTGCATTTTGTCCAGCTTATGCTCAAGCTCGTCTGATTTGGCGCGCGACATGAGCACCACCGCAAGCATGAACATCCATACCGCCGCTAACGCCGCCGCCTTGAGAGCCCGTCTTTTTTTGAGCTCATAGGCGCGCCTTTGGGCGCGCAGAGTCGCCTCCCACTCTCTTTGATCGGGTGTCTTTTGCGGCTTAAGCGGCCTTTCCGGCGCTTTTTTAAGTTGTCTCCTCCGGTCGCCGATCGGTTCGATTTTCTGTCTGACTACTTGCTCCTCAAAAAGCGAGAGATCGTACGCTTCGGTTCTGTTGCTTCCGGCCATATCTTTTTCTCCTTAACAGATGTTAGATATTAGATGCTAGATGTTAGATTTAAAGGGAAATCGCAAGCGATTTCGGATTTAATTCTAGCCGTCTTATATTTTTATTGCGGTGCGGAGTTTGGCGCTCCTGCTGCGCGGATTGAATTCCATTTCCTCATCTGACGCCGTGATTCCTTTGGCTTTCACCTTCGCCCGCGGCGTTTTGCCGCAGACACAGACCGGAAATTCCGGCGGGCATACGCACCCTTTTGTAAGAGTCGAAAAATATTCCTTGACGATTCTGTCTTCGAGCGAATGGAACGTGATGACCGCGAGCACGCCGCCAACTGACAGCGCCGCGAACATATCCGAAAGCGCGTTTTTCAACGCGTCAAGCTCGCCGTTGACCTCAATGCGTATCGCCTGAAATGTTTTACGAGCGGGATGACCGTCGCGGCAGGCGGCTTTTGGCAGCGCGCCTTTGATGATTTCAACCAGCTGCAGCGTCGTCGTGATTTCTCTTGCCGTTCGCGCTCTGACGATATTTCCCGCGATGGCGCGGGCAAACTTTTCTTCCCCGTAAACCGCGATAATTCTTTGAAGCCTGTCCTGTGCATAAGTGTTGACAATGTCAGAGGCGCTGAGTCCGCTTTGGCTCATACGCATATCGAGCGGTCCGTCCGCGTGAAAGGAAAAACCCCTTTCGGCGGTATCGAGCTGATGCGAGCTGACCCCGATGTCCGCTAAAATCCCGTCAGTCTGTCCCAGAGCTTGTCCCTCAAGTATTCCGCGGATATTCAGAAAATTATCGCTTACGACCGTGACGCGGCTGTCAGTGCCAAAGCGCTTTCTGAGCGCCGCTGTCGCATCCGGATCGCGGTCGATAAGAATAAGGCGTCCGTTTTCGTTGAGCTCCGAAAGGATACCGGCGCTGTGTCCGCCGCCGCCCGCGGTGCAGTCAACATAGAGACCGTCCGGACGAATATGCAGCGCCGCCATTGTTTCCCTGAAAAGCACCGGCGTGTGTGAAAATTCCATGGCGTCTAAAAGCGCAGCTCGGGCAGCAGGACTTCCATGTCCTCGCCCTCAGCGCGGTTCACCTCGGCGTTCCACGATTCCTCGTTCCAGATTTCGATGCGGTCGCCGTTTCCGTATACGATCACATTCTTTTTCAGTCCCGCGTAATCGCAGAGCTTTTGAGAAACCGTAATTCGTCCCGCCTTATCGCTCTCCGCCTGAAGGACGTCGAGAAGAGCGTAACGCCGCTGATGCAGCGTATAGTTTTCTTTGATAGCCTGAAAATATTCCTCAAACTTTTTTTCAGAAAAGAGGGTGAGGTACTGCGTGCCGCCGGAGGATTTACAGAGCACAAAGCGAGAGCCCAGCTCGTCCCGAAACAATGCCGGAATGAACAGACGGTTTTTCGCGTCGAGCGTATGTGTATACTCCCCTAGAAACACTTTATCCCCCACTTTAAACCTATTCGAGCCTAATCGCCCCACTTACACTCCTATTAAAACACTACCTATAAAAAAAGTCAATAGTTTTTGATTAAAAAATCAAAACTATTGACCGTAATATTCGGCGTTATTCCGCCATATTCTGATGTCCGTCTTCCTTTTTCAGTTTTTTCCGGCGCGGTATTCTATCAGCCGCTGTTTTTCCTTCCACAAACGCTCGGACAAGTCCACATAATATCCGTGCGGATTCTCGAAACGCGTAACCTCTTCCCAGAGAGTCGAAACCTGCTCCGAGCAGTATTCCCGTATACTTAAAAGCTCCGGCCGCTTATAGATGCACTCCCCGCCGCGGATTATTGGCACCAGCAGCTCACGCGCCACGAACCCCTCTACGACCTTGCGTTTCCATGTAAAAATGGGATCGAAAAGCGTGTAGGGCTTCGCACTGTCAATAGTCTCGTCCTCCAGCGTCAGCACGTCGGCTATTGCCTTGCCCGTCTCCATATCGAACAGCCGCCAGACTTTTTTACTGCACGGGTTGGTGATCTTGGACACGTTGTCGCTCACCATAATGGTCGGTCGCATCGAGCCGTCAAAATACGCTTCGCTGAGCTTGTATACGCCGCCGAGCACCGGAGAGGTCTGCGAGGTCAAAAGCCGCTCGCTAACGGCGAAAGCGTCAATCTTCGCCC
>CAYYFY010000104.1:0-6842 GCA_964471035.1 uncultured Eubacteriales bacterium | reverse complement strand
AGCGCGCCGGTGTACATCGTGGCAAAGCAGACCGGCGTCACCGACGGCATGACGCAGCAGAGCGGCAGCGTCAACTGCGTATAAGTAAGTACGCCGTCAAACAGCGCCGCGTATTTCCGAAACACCCAGAGCGCGATCGCGTCGGGATTGTAGAGGAATACCCTTCCGGCTTTTTCGCCTGAAAACGCCTTGTCGGCGGCTTCTAATACCTGTGTGAGCGGCGCTCCCGCCTCTTTGGGTGGCGTGATGCCCATGACGCCCGCAACCGCCGCGGCGACGCCGGCTTCGGACAATGTATTGAAAAGCGCTTCTTCCATTGACTCTATACTCCCTTTGCCGCTTTTTGCCCCTCAAGGCGGCGGCGTTCGTGCAGCTCCCGGTACATCTGCTGCTTTTCCTGTTTGGTGATCTTATACATCAGCTTCGGAATGATACTGAACGAACCGGTCAGAATCGGGAACAGATACGCCAGCGCGAAAATCCCGAATTTTGTCTTGTCGGACTGCCCTAAATAATTTTTTTTAATATTGAAGCCGGTCTTCGCGAGCAGGACATTCTGCACGCTGCCGAGCAGGTTTCCGGTCAGCTTCGTCACCAGCCCTATGGCGTTCATGATCATGCCCTCCGAGCGGTAGCCGAGCTTCCATTCGCAGTAATCGATCATCTCGTACTTGATCTCGCTGGGAATGACGTTGCGCATCCCCCACGTCGTCTTGCGCGGAAACTCCATGAGCATCATGACGATCCACATTTTGAGCGGACTGCGGTACCAGCCCTTTTTACCCGTGCCGCCGATACACCCGAACAGGAAATTGATAAGCAGGATCACATAGTCAATGTTCGGCGACGAGATGAGCCACAGCCAGTTGCTCGGCAGCTTCTCCTTGGCTCTCCCGACCCACAGGTAGCTGACCGCCGCGTAAATGGACGTCGGAATATCCTTTAACGTATCGAACGATTTTATGCCGAGAACATAGACGTAATAGTAGCCGTAGCCGATCTTGATGTTGCCGATCGCCCCTAAAAGCTCGGAGAGCATATAGAGCTTGACCGGCTTGTATTTGAAGACGGCGCGCAGCCCGTCGCGCAGGTTCGGTCTGTCCACCGACTGGCTGACGCGCTCCTTGGCGACGATATAGAAGTTGAGCACCATGACCGTCTGAATGACCGTCACCACGGTGCCGACATACATATAATACTCTTTCAGCCGTATGCTCAGATAGCCCTGATTGGTCAGGTCGTAAATTAAGTTGAAAATGACGCCGGGCACAAAGTCGAACAGCGCCGAAAGCGCTTTCGCTTTGGCGAGCAGCAGCGCCCGTTCCTTCGGGTTCGGGGACAGCGACATTGTAAAACCCGCCAGTGACAGCGACGAAAAGGTGCCGTATGTTTCGTTGATAAGCGCGCGGAGCATGAAAAAAAGGAATTTCGCCGTATTGTACTCGTCCTCACAATTGAGGAACCGCGGGCTGTTCCAATAGAGCAGTCCGGAGATCATTCCGAGCACACCGCCGATGATCAGGTAGACCTTGAATTTTCCCCAGCGCGTGCGCGTCCTGTCGACAAAATACGCCGTCAGCGGGTCGTTGATGACATCCCAGACGCCGTTGACCGCTCCGATCAGCGAGGACATATACAGGTTGAGCTTGATAACGTCGGTGTTGAACAGACCGCCGTCGAGACCGAAGCTGTTGGACGCGTCATAAAAGATATAGGACAACGTCTCCCGCCGGCTGACATAGCGGCGATTATAGCCCTGCCGCGCGATTGTATTCACCTGTTTAGTATCCGTCAACGCCGCACTTCCTTTCGGTAAAAGGATTTTTAGTACAGAGCGATTTTTTTCATCAGAACCTCGTCACGCGCCGATGTGACGGTAATTTTCACCTCGTCGGAGTACAGATTGACCGGACAGATTTTTCTGTGCCCGACCGTTTCGCCCTCAAAACGTACCGACCATCCGCCGTTCATGTCGGGCGTGCTGACCCTGAACGACGAAATCCGCTGTCCCTGCGCTATATCTTCCTCGAGTACGACAAATTCAAAACATTCCTCGGCGGGCAGCTTTACCGTATAGACGCACTGGGTTTCTGATATGGTTTCACGCGTGACCGACGCGCCCTCTTGTTTAACGTAATCTTCCGCAAAGCTCTCGCGAATTTTGTCCCCGAGCTCTTTTAGCCTTGCTACGTCCCTGTCGTCAAAAAGGCCCTTCCTGTTCGGGGGAATATTCAATATAAACGTCGCGTTGCCGCCGACGGAGGTAATATAGGTGTTAAACAGCCGATCGAGCGAGTGCGGCTCCTCCTTCTCATGATAGAACCAGCCCGGACGGATCGACATATCGACCTCCGACGGGCAGAATACCAGCCCCTCGGAATACTGGATATTTTTTAAGGTACCGATATCCTCGTCCCCGTTTGTCATATGGGACAGAGAACCCTCCAGCAGCGCGCCGTGCGTCTGTACCTCGGCGCGATGGCAAAGCTCTTTGGGCACGACCGCCCACTCGGCTCTGCGCGCGTGCCCCGCCTCGTTGCCGCACCAGCGGACATCCGGTCCGCCGTCGTTGAAGATCGTAGCGTCCGGTTGGTATTTATGGATAAGCTCAATGTAACCGTCATAATCATAGACCTGCTTCTTGCCGTTGGGACCCTCGCCGCACGCGCCGTCAAACCACAGATGGAACAGCTTGCCGTAGCCTGTCAGAAGCTCGGTCAACTGGTTTTTATAATAGGTATTGTACTCGTCGGTGCCGTATAACTTCGAGTTTCTGTCCCACGGGGACAGATAGACGCCGAATTCAAGACCCGCGCGCGCGCACGCCTCGGACAGCTCGCGCACGACGTCGCCCTTGCCGTCCTTGTACGGGCTGTTTTTCATGCAGTGTTCGGTATATTTCGATTGCCATAAACAAAAACCGTCATGGTGCTTGGCGGTCAGCACGACCCCGCGCATTCCGGCAGATTTGATAGCCGCCGTCCACTGGTCGCAGTCAAGCTCCGTGGGATTGAAAATCGTCGGGTCCTCGGCGCCCTCTCCCCATTCGGCATTGGAAAAGGTGTTGGGACCAAAATGGATAAACGCGTAAAACTCGATTTCCGTTAAAATACGCATCTGCTTTTTCGACGGGCGGACATTTGCCGCCGCTTTTATAAAATCTTTGTATTCCATAAAATCACCCCGGTATTTATAGTACCGCATAGCGTATAAAAAGTCAAACGCTTATTGCGCTTTTTGATTAAACATGCTATATTCAGCACAGAAGGATGTGTTATCATGACCAACCGTGAAAACTTTCAGGCGGTGCTGAATTTTAAGAAGCCGGAGCGTCTGCCGGTTATCGAGTGGGCGTCATGGTGGGATAAAACCGTTGACGCGTGGCGCGAGAAAAATTCCGTCTGTCCGTCCGGTCAGCACGAGTTGTTTTCATACTTCGGGCTGGATTGCCATTATCAATATTGGGTCAGTCCGCGCGGCGAACACTGTCCGCACGCCAAATACCACGGAGGACCGGTCATTGAGAGCACCCGTGAATATCACGACATCAAAAAATACCTCTATCCCGATAAGAATCTTTTCGACCTTGAAAAACGGCTGCGCGAAGTAAAGCCGCTTCACGACGCGGGTGAGACGGCAATCTGGTACTCCGTTGACGGCTTTTTCTGGTTCCCGCGCACGCTTTTTGGCATTGAGGGGCATCTGTATTCGTTCTATGATCAACCTGATCTGCTCCATCAGATGAACGCCGACCTCTGCGCGTTTCACCGCCGAACGCTTGAAACGATTTACAGCGTATTGACTCCCGAATTTATGACCTTCGGCGAGGATATGTCGTATAATTTGGGACCCATGCTCTCCAGGGAGCAATTCGACGAGTTTATGAAACCGCATTATCTTGAAATCGTGCCGCTTATAAAAAAGACCGGTACTAAAGCGCTTATCGACACCGACGGGCAGGTCGAGCCGCTGATCCCGTGGTTTTTAGAGTGCGGCATCGAGGGCTGCCTGCCGCTTGAGCGCATGGCGGGCGTCGATGTGGCGCGTATCCGCGAAAATTATCCGCGCTGGCTCATGATCGGCGGCTATGACAAAATGGTCATGCATAAGGGCGAGGCGGCGATGCGCGCCGAGTTTGAACGGCTTCTGCCGGTCATCAGAAGCGGCGGCTACATTCCCGGCGTCGATCATCAGACCCCTCCGGACGTCAGCGAGGAAAACTACAGAGTTTTTGTGACGCTTCTTAGGGAATACGCAGAAAAATAAATCATCATAGATCAACAATTTCAGAGATGGCGTAGAGCGGCAAATTGACAAGCCGCTCTTCTCTTTTATAATTCGTCATGGATGTCCGCACCGAAAGCGCCGGATTGAATTTTTCATTGTAGACCTTGAGGCTTTTAGCCATTAAATTCTCTTGAGCTTTGACCTCAACCGGAATAACACGCTCACCGTCGTCAACCACAAAATCAATTTCGGCGGAGCTTTTGTCGTTGGTATAATAATAAGCGGAAATGTGCTCAAGCGTCATCAGTTCCTGGAGAACGAACTGCTCGGTCAACGCTCCTTTGAATTCCACGAAAAGCTCGTTTCCTTCGAGCAGTGTTGTCGGCCGAAGCCCTGTCATGGCGGCAAGCAGACCGACATCAAGCGTAAAAAGCTTGAACGCGCGTAAATCCCCATAAGCCTTTAACGGCAGATGGGGAATATTGACACGGTGCACCTTATGAATAAGACCGCAGTCGGAAAGCCACAGCATAGCCGCTTCGTATTCTTTGGCTCTCGCCCCTTCGCGAATTAGACCGTAAATGAACTTCTTATTCTCTTTGGCAAGCTGTGAAGGGATACTGTTCCACAGCATACGGATATTCGGTACAACGGTATGGGGAGCGTGCTTTGAAAAATCCTGCTCATAGGCGTTCAGTATCCGTTGATGGATGGCGCGCACCTCGTTGAAATCCGCGTTTGTACAAAAACTCAGCACAGCCTCCGGCATTCCGCCCACAAAGAAATATTGCTTGAGAGCGTCAATATACACCTGCTTAAAGCCGGTAATCATTGAAAAATCGTGTTGCTCAAGCAGTCGCGCAAAACGCTCATTACCTGTTGCCATTAAGAATTCTTTGTAAGACAACGGATATAACTTTAAGAAATCAACCTTGCCGACCGGAAAGGACGTGCCCTCGTGCAGAGCGATACCGAGCAGCGAACCGGCGCAGATGATAGAATATCGAGGAGCCTCCTCGCAGAAATATTTCAGACTGGAAAGCGCTTTCGGCACCTCCTGCACCTCATCAAAAATAATCAACGTGTTTTGCGGATTGATTTTTTTGCCCGCGTAAAGCTCTATGCCGAAAAGCAGACGTTTAACATCGAGGTCAACGGAAAACAGCTCGCTCATCTGCTTGTTTGAGTCAAAATTGATATATACCGTGTCCTCATAAGCCTTGGCGCCGAATTCCTTCATGAGCCACGTCTTGCCGACCTGTCTGGCGCCCTCAATAATCAAGGGTTTGCGGGACGGGCTGTCTTTCCATTTATACAATTCTTCTATGGCACAGCGATACATATTATCATCTCCTGATAATAGTATACCGCCAAATTACAAATAATGCAACGTATATTCGTGATTTCGTTGCAATTATCCCACGAATATATGTATAAGCTACACTTTTATAGACTTACTGACCGCTGCGGCAATTTTGCTGTCGGCGGTGCCGTAATACAAAATCCATTGATTGTCGTAATAAACAAGCCCCTCGGCAAAGCAGACGCGGCTTATCTGTCCCTCGATTTCATAGGGCTCTTCGGGCACAAGCAGCGGCTGTGTGTCACGCTTTTTTACCGTCAGGCAGTCGTCGGGCGACAGCAGCGCGCACCCGACAGAGTAGCGCATCCCGCGCGGACTGCAAAGCAGATTCTTTGAGGCGCCGTTGTAGAGTATGACAATCCCCTGTTCGGTGAGAACCGGCGGCGGACCCGGCTCTGTCAGCCAACTGTCAAAGCACCCCTTGCGCCCGTCGAGAACGGCGTACAGCCTTTGATCCCCGTTCCATTTTATATGAGACGGGGCGCTTTTTATGCTTCTGCTCGCGTGCTTGGGCGTGTTCATCACCGGCTCCCAGTCGATCAGGTTGTCCGAGGTCGCCGCGTAGATGACGCCCTCGCCCCAGTACATCCAGTATTTGTTGTGCTGCTTTGCGGCAATCAGGCGGTCATTACGCATTTCACAGAGGATCGCGCCGCTCTTGCAGCGAAAATCTTTATCGAACCCCGATTTCTCAAAGGCGTACCCGTGCCTTGTCCAGTGTATAAGATCCGACGACGAGGCGGCAAAGAGCTGCGGCAGCACGCCGTCAAACGCCGTATAGGTCATGATGTATCCGCCGTCCGGCGACTCGACGACCCGCGGGTCCTCGCAGCCGCCCTCCGATTCCCGTATAGCGCTGCCGTCCGGATAAAGAACCGGTGCGGCGCGCCGTTCAAAGGTAAAGCCATCCGCGCTCTCTGCCAATCCGACGCGCGAGGTGCCGGCAAATTTTCCAACCGTATCCTCGGCGCGGTAGAGCAAACAAACCCTGCCGTCCTTTATAACGGCGGCAGGGTTGAATACGTCCTTTTCCTCCCAGCGTACCTCTCCTTTTATGGGGCACCGGAATACACTTTCCTTACGGGGAAGCAAAACGGGGTTGTTCGGATATTTCTGAAACATATAACTCAATCCTTTTTGAGCAGCGCGGAGATGCCGCCGAAAATCAATGCCGCGGCCGGCCAGATGATCCAGGTGAATTGCCAATCGCCCGAGGCGAAGCTCCATACCAGATACGCGACGACGACAAGCG
>CAYYFY010000103.1:0-6875 GCA_964471035.1 uncultured Eubacteriales bacterium | reverse complement strand
GCGGAGTATCAAAAAATGAGGCAAAAGCATGATGTCTGGTATACTTCGAAAATAAATGAAGCAATTGGCAATAACGAAAAACAACACACCAGCAGAAACCGGTATATGACCGATGTTTTCTCAAAATATATGTCGCTGCCGATTGGTGCCGCGCTTGATTTTGGAGGAGATAAGGGACAATATTACCCGCCGGAAGTTCCGATTAACAGCAAATATGTTTATGATATTTCAGGCGTTGAAGCTTGTGAGGGCGTTACTTCCTTCAAGACCCTTGACGAAGCTTCTACGATTAAGTATGATATGATCATGTGTAATCATGTGCTGGAGCACGTCGCGGATATTCAAGATGTAATGCTGACTATTTATAACCTCGGCAACAAGGATACGGCGTTTTATTTTGAAGTGCCTTTTGATTCTCCCTTCTACGGTTCATTTTTGAGCAATTTTAAATTTCTTCTCAATCCTTATTTTACTTGGCCGACCATATTGAAGCATTTTATCAGAATAAAGAAACGAAAAGCGTTTGCTCCTATGACAGAACATATCAACTATTTTACAAAAGAATCGTTTGAGTGTTTATTGACGAAGACAGGGTATGAAATTGTGAATCTACAGACCTACGAGCTTGATGTCGGCTGGACAACAGGCAAAGTTATTTCAGCGGTATGTAAAAGAGCGTAAATCGGAAACAAATACAACGAAGAGGTGACGGCATTGGCAGAGAAAAAGGAAGCGACGGCAAAGCAACAGGATTTAGACGAAAGTTTGAACCCGGAGCATCTTATCCATTCCAAAAGGCGTTTTGTAGGTCGGTGGGAGACCACGGGGTACATACTCAACCACTGGGCGTCCGGCTGCAACATCAACAAATTCCGCAGCCGGTTTATCTATGATGTCCTGCTGATCAATTTTAATTTTTTGGCGCTCATGGACGCCATCGGCGGCATTTGGGACGTCATCAACGATACCTTCATCGGTCTGGCGGTTGACCGTACGCGGACAAGGTGGGGCAAGTTCCGCCCGTATCTCATCGGCTTCAATATCCCGATGACGTTTCTGTCCTGTTTTTACTGGCTGATGCCCTTTATTTTCTCCGGTACGGACGATACCAATGTCCCGAAATTCATCGCCTATTTCATTTTTAACGTCATTATGGAAACGGCGGGCACGTTTACGGGGATTGCCGGTACGGGGCTGCTCTCCACCATCACCCCGCACCCGCTTGAGCGTACGCGCCTGATCACCATGGCGCAGGTGCTGGCAATAGGCTCCAATCTGCCCGAGCTTTTAATGGGGCTGTTCTTGGACCTCGTCAACAACAAGGCGGTCAATTGGAACAAAAAGAATCTGTTTGCCGGCATGGGGCTTTCGACGAACTTTATGTCGGCGGCGGCGGCGCTGTTCTTCTTCGCTGTATCCAAGGAGCGCGTCGTGCAGTCGATTGAAAAGCCCAGCATCATGCAGGGGCTCAGGTCGATCATCAACAATATGCCGATTCTGATGATTACGCTGTCTGACTTTTTCCAGGGCTTTGCCGTCGGCACGAGCCGGACGGACTATTACATCGACGTGCTCGGCTCGGCGACGCTGCAGACCGTCGTCGGCATACCGGGCGGGTTGTTCAGCTATTCGAGCTACGCCACGCTCGGATGGGTGCGCCGCCATTTCTCGACGCGCGCGCTGTGGATCATCACCGATATATGGACGGATTTTTGCTGGCTCGGCGTATGCGCAATCGGTATGATTAACCGCAACTTTACGAAACGAGCCGTGATGATTCCGACGATGATGGTTGAGGAATGCATCGAAATGATTGTCTACGCCTCGCGCAGGGTCGTCCCGCAGGAGCTGTATAACGAGGCGATGGACTACTGCGAGTGGAAAAACGGCTACCGCACCGAGGCGATGACCAGCGTCGCGAAAGGGCTCATCGGCAAGCTGCAGGGCATTGTCAACAACATTGTCAAGAATCTGATTATGGGAAAAATCGGCTATAAGCAAGGCAAGGTCGTCGGTACGCAGAGCTTTAAGACGAAGTACTGGCTCTTTGTTCTCAGCACAGGGTTTCCGGTCATTACGGGTGCGCTCGGCGTCATCCCGAAGTTCTTTTATCCGCTGACGGGCGCGCGCCGCGACACGATGTATAAGGAGCTCTTAGAGCGCCGCGACGCCATCGCCAAAGCCAGTAAGAACGCTACCGCCGATGAAATGAAAGAAATCGCCAAAATGCAGATGCAAGGCAATTTCAAGCTGGCGGAGGAGCTTGAGGCGCAGCAGGAAAAATAATATAAAACGAGGTTGTCTTTACGCGTTACGCGGCAAGGCAACCTTTTTTTATTTATTACTTGTAAATCGTATTTTTATACGCTATACTGATTCATATTAGGGTTTATAAGGAGTGGGTAACTTGCCGGAAGAAACAAGTACCGCGGCGGTAAAGCCGGAGGACAGCGCGGAGAATTTTATTCATTCCAAAAGGCGTTATGTCGGGAAAAAGGAGACCGTCGGCTACATATTCAACCACTGGTCGGGCGGCTGCAACATCAACAAATTCCGCAACCGGTTCATCTATGACGTTCTGCTCATCAATTTCAACTATCTGGCGGTGCTTGATGCCATCGGCGGCGCATGGGACGTCGTCAACGACACCGTCATCGGTCTGGCGGTTGACCGCACGCGGACAAGGTGGGGGAAATTCCGCCCGTATCTCATCGGGTTCGACGTTCCGATGGCGTTTTTGGCGTGCTTTTACTGGGTTATGCCGTTTATTTTCGCCGGTACCGACGATATGTTTCTCCCGAAGTTCATCGCCTACTTCATCTTCAACGTCATCACCGAAACAGCGGGCACGTTTACGGGAATCGCCAATGTCGGCTTGCTCTCGACGATCACGCCTCACCCGCTTGAGAGGACGAAGCTGATAACCATGTCGCAGGTGCTGGCTATTGGCTCCAATGTGCCGGAGCTTGCCATGGGCGTTTTTCTCGATCTTATCAACAACAAGTTCGTCAACTGGAACAAGAAGAACCTGTTCGCCGGTATGGGTATCACCACCAATTTTCTGTCCGCCGCCACCTCGCTCTTTTTCTTCTTTGTTTCAAAAGAACGCGTCGTCCAGTCGATCGACAAGCCCAGCGTTGTGCAGGGGCTAAAATCCATCCTCAACAACAAGCCGATTCTGCTCATCACGCTTTCTGAATTTTTAGAGGGATTTTCCGTCGGTACCAATATGACCGATTATTATATCGATGTCCTCGGTTCGGCGACGCTTGAAACCATCGTCGGCATCCCCGGCGGGATTTTCACTTACACGGGATACGCCATGCTCGGGCGTGTCCGCCGCCGTTTCTCGACCCGCGCGTTGTGGATCATCTCCGATATCTGGACGGATATGTGTTGGCTTGGCGTTTGCGGCGTGGGTATCATCAACCGCAATTTTACAAAACGAGCCGTCATGATCCCCACGATAATGATAGAGGAATGTATTGAAATGTGCGTGCTCGCCATCCGCCATGTCATTCCCGTGGAGCTGTACAACGAGGCGATGGATTACTGCGAGTGGAAAAACGGTTACCGCACCGAGGCGATGACCGGCGTCGCCCGCGGGCTGATCACCAAGGTTCAGCGGATTGTCAACAACATCGTCCGCAATCTGATTATGAACAAAATCGGCTATGAGCAGGGTAAGGTAGTTGGCACGCAGAGCTATAAAACAAAGTTTTGGCTGTTCGTGCTCAGCACCGGTTTTCCGGTTGTCAGCGGCGCGCTGGGTATTATACCGAAGTTCATTTATCCGCTGACGGGTAAGCGCCGCGACCAGATGTACAAGGAGCTATTGGAGCGCCGCGACGCGGTCTCCAAGGCGGTCAAGACCGCCTCGCCTGAGGAGATGCGGGAGATCGCCAAGATGCAGATGTCGGCGGACTTTACGCTGGCGGAGGAGCTGGACGGAATGAAAAATGAATAATGAAAGCCTCAAAGAACCGTTGCACGGTTCTTCTGCTAATGAAGAATGAAAAATGTCGGGCGGGACACCCGCGCCCGATTTTAAATGGCACCCGAGATTAGTCAATATCATCATCGAATAGAACAACCGCTCTTGATGGTCGTCAGGAGCGGTTGTTTTCATGTTAAAATTCAACTAAGATGATTTTGCTTTTTCTTTTTGATTAAGCCGAATAAAGACTTTGCCCTGTTCCAGATAAAGCTCCCTTTGCTCCGCTGACAGGGAACGGAAGACACGCAACAGGTCATCCTCCTGACGGGTAGCCGCTTTACCGAAACGGTAGTCAAGCAGATAGTCGGCGGAAATATCAAAGTATCTCGCAAGCCGTTTCAGCGTTTCAAAATCCGGCTCGCTGCTGTTTTGAACATAGCCGCCTATCGTGGAAGGAGCAATATTCAAATCCGCCGCCAGCTGTTTCTGCGTTATATTTCTCTCCTCTAAAAGAGTGCGTAATCCATCACCGAAATTCATCGTATCACCTCATGGACACATTCTAAAGGAAAGAGGAACTCCGCGCCAAATAAAACGAGATAATAGTTGACAAAACCCGTAAGTCGTAATATTATGGATTCATAGTAAAAAACTGTCAGGAGGATTTTTATGAACAGATTACTTTCAATCATATTGGCTTTGGTGCTCTTAGTATCATTCGTACCCCTTACGGCATTATCGGCTCCCGCCGTGTGGGACGGCAGCATCGGCGTCGGCTTCGCGGGAGGAACGGGGACGGAAGCGGACCCATATCTGATTAAAACCGGAAGCCAGCTTGCGTATTTTGCAAAAGCGGTAACCCTTGGGACAGGTTATAGCGAGGCATATATAAAACTCGCTAATGATATTTTACTTAATGATACAACGAACTGGAAAAACTGGAGCGAAACAGTAGCCCCGGCAAACAGTTGGACGCCTATAGCATTTGCCGGAACCTTCGATGGCTGCGGACACACGGTCAGCGGCATTTACATTAATACAACAGCAGATGATACAACAGCAGATGATCAAGGGCTATTCGGATTTACTCTCGGTATAGTGAAAAATCTCGGTGTCATAAACAGCTATATCAAAGGCCGTTTCAATGTCGGCGGTTTGGTAGGTTTGTGTAACGGCGAAATTACAAACTGTTACAACACAGGTACGATCAAGGGCTCTAACAGCGGTACCGGCGGCGTGGCGGGAGAAGTTTATTATTATGGCATGGTCACGAACTGCCACAACTCAGGTATAGTCACGGGCAATTCCGATGTCGGCGGTGTGGCAGGAGAGATTCATGATCACGGCGCTATTATAAACAACTATAACACCGGTGTTATTAGCGGCAATTCTTGTATCGGCGGTGTAGCGGGAAGGGTTTCTGGTAATGACAATTTTTCCGGCACGGTCATGAACTGCTACAACACAGGTACGGTCAGCGGCAATTCTTGTATCGGCGGTGTAGCGGGAAAAGTTTATTATAACAGCACGGTCACAAACTGCTACAACACAGGTACGGTCACGGGCGCTGGTAATTATGTCGGCGGCGTGGCGGGAGATGTTTATTATTATAAAAGCACGGTCACGAAATGCTACAACACCGGCGCGGTTAAAGGATCAGGCGATAATGTCGGCGGCGTGGCGGGATACAATGAGGGTACTGTTGAAAATTGTTACAATGCCTTTACAGTCACCGGAGCGAATAGTGTTGGAGGAGTGGCAGGGTATATTAAAGGAACCGTTAAAAACAGCTACAATACCGGCAAAATCACCGGTACTTCTGCCGTCGGCGGTGTGGCGGGTACCGCATGGGGTACGCTCACCGGCTGTTATTACCTACACAATCAAGCTGCGGGCGGTATTGGCGGTACGGACATTCCGGGTCAGGCGGCGGCGCTGTCCGACGCTCAAATGAAGCAAAAAAGCAGCTTTACCGGCTGGGATTTTAACTCTGTATGGTTTTTTGATTCTTCCGGCGGCTACAAATATCCGACGCTCGCGGCGGGATGGTTAAAAAGTATCGGGATAAAAACCAATATAACAAAGACATACTATGTTGTCGGCGACACGTTGAATACAGCGGGCTTAACGCTTACGGCTATATACAGCAACGGCATAACGCGGACAATCACATCCGGCTTCACCTGCACGCCTATGAAGCTGACTACAGCCGGCACGCAGAAAATCACCGTCGCCTACGGCGGGAAGACAGTTGCTTTTAGCGTCATGGTCACGCCGACGGGAGTCAAAGTCAATGGTATTACACTAAATGCGAAGACTGCAAGTATCATAATAGGCGCGACAAAGCAGTTGACCGCGACGGTGACGCCATCGAACGCTACGAACAAGGCAGTAACTTGGATTTCGAGCAATACGAGTGTGGCGACAGTGTCAACGTCCGGTGTTGTGACGGCGAAGGCTTACGGCAAGGCGAACATCACTTGTAAAACCAAGGACGGAGGGAAAACCGCGACCTGCGTGGTGACGGTCATTCCCAAAACCCCGACAAAAGTCAAAGCGGCGTCGGCGTCGTACAACAGCATTAAAATCACATGGACAGCCGTGTCCGGCGCGACAGGGTACGCGGTCTACCGCGCCACATCGAAAACGGGGACGTATACGAACCTCGGTTCGGCGACGTCGGCAAGCATTACCGATAAAAAAGCCAATACGGGCACAACCTATTACTACAAAGTCAGAGCGTATAAGATAGTCGGCAGTACGAAGTATTACAGCGGTTATTCGGCAATTCTGTCGGCGAAAGCGGTTCCCGCCGTTCCGGCGTCCTTCACCGCCGCCAAAGCGAGCACAACGAGTGTCAAGACGACGTGGAAAGCCGTCACCGGCGCAACAGGGTACGAGGTATGGATGGCGACGTCGAGTGACGGCACCTATTCAA
>CAYYFY010000102.1:0-6981 GCA_964471035.1 uncultured Eubacteriales bacterium | reverse complement strand
AGGCGCCTGTAATTTTATCAAGATTTAATGACCCGTCTGCCAGCGGCGCGATCAAACTGTTAAACGAAGCGGCAAACATATTGGTAAACGCGATGCCAAAAATAGCGGCTGCGCACGCGGGAAATTTCTTTTTGCTCACGAACGCGAGAACGGCGCAAGTAATCGCCGTCAGCACGATAAGCGCTATAAAAACCGCGCAGATAATCGCCGGCGTTATAAACGATTCAAGCGCGGTCATCATCGTGCCGGAGCTCTCCCCGCCCGAAAGACGCGCCAACATGGCACGGAATTCGGATAATCCGTTGAGAGAAAGGGCATCGCCCATATATGGCGTACCGGCACCGAAAAGTTTTAAAATACTTGACTTGACACGGAACTGGATTATCGGGAAAAAGTAGAAAGTCGGCAGAACGGCGAGCGCCAGCAGCGCGGTCACGGATTTGTATACATATTTCATGGTGACACCTCCGAAATTATTTCCAGGATGAATTGAGCATAACGGTACGGTTAAAGACGGGGTTTTCGGGTGTAGACTCCTTGTCGGCGCAGAAATAGCCCTGCCGCATGAACTGGAACGAATCGCCGGACTTTGCCGTTTTCAGGTTGCCCTCGACAAGGGCGTCCTTAATGACCAACAGCGAATCGGGATTGATGACGGCGGGGAACGCCTCATCGGGAACACCGGCGGGGTCCTCGACGGTGAACAGGCGGTCGTACAGGCGAAGCTCGGCTTTATAAGCGTCCGGCCCCGCCCAGTGAATGGTGCCGCGCACCTTGCGCCCGTCGGGCGTCTGCCCGCCCCTCGACTGCGGGTCATACGTGCAGTGAAGCACACACGGCTCACCGTTTTCGTCGGTTTCAAACGATGTGCAGGTGACGTAATACGCCCCCTTCAAGCGCACCTCATTGCCGACAAAGAGCCGGAAATACTTCTTGACGGGCTCCGCCATAAAATCGGACTTTTCAATCCATATTTCTTTAGAAAACGAAACGGTTTTTGTCCCCAACTCCGGTTTATCCGGATGGATTTCGACCTCGATTTCCTCGGTCCGCCCCTCGGGGTAATTGTCAAGAACCACCTTGAGCGGCTCGAGCACCACCATGGCGCGCGGGGCGCTCGCGTTGAGCTCGTCACGCACGCACGCCTCAAGCAATCCGTAATCGACGACGCTGTCCGCCTTGCTGACGCCGATTTTCTCAACAAACGTCCGGATAGCGGACGCAGGAACGCCCCGACGGCGCAGCCCGCACAGCGTGATCATGCGCGGGTCGTCCCAGCCGCTCACCATATTTTCGGCGACAAGAATCTTATTGCGGCGCTTGCTCGTGATGCAGTAGTTCAGGTTCAAGCGGGAAAATTCGATCTGGCGCGGCGGCTCCTCAAACCCGATTTCATCAATAAACCAGTTATAGAGCGGCCGGTGATTTTCATACTCCAGCGAGCAGAGCGAATAGGTCACTCCCTCGGCGGCGTCGGAAAGCGGATGGGCGAAATCGTACATCGGATAGACACACCACCTGTCGCCTGTCTGATGGTGGGACACGTGCGCGATCCTGTAGATGACGGGGTCGCGCATATTCATATTCGGCGACGCCATATCGATCTTCGCGCGCAGCACGCGCGCCCCGTCGGGGAACTCTCCGGCGGTCATTCGGGCGAACAGGTCAAGGTTTTCTTCAACGCTCCTGTCGCGGTACGGGCTGTTTCTGCCCGCCTCGGTCAGCGTGCCGCGGTAATCGCGCGTCTCGTCGGCGGTCAGATCGCAGACATACGCCTTGCCGGCTTTGATCAGCTTTATGGCGCACTCGTAGAGAAAATCAAAATACGCCGACGCGAAATACAGATTTTCCCATTGAAAGCCGAGCCAGCGGATGTCCTCCATTATAGCTTCGACATACTCGATGTCCTCGGCTCTGGGGTTGGTGTCGTCAAAACGCAGGTTGCAGACGCCGCCGTATTTCAGCGCGGCGACAAAATCGATGCACAGCGCTTTGGCGTGCCCGATGTGCAGATAGCCGTTGGGCTCGGGCGGAAAGCGCGTCTGAACGCGCGTATTGATGCCGGAAAGGAGTTCCTCGTCGATAATATCGTGTATAAAGTTGCTGTTCCCCTCGTTGTTGATCTCATCCATTACAAAACTGCCTCCGCAAAAGCTTTCATTCTAAGAAGCGCCCTGTCCCTGCCGAGCAGCTTCATGACCGCGCACAGGTCCGGCGTGTTTTTACGCGAGGTCACCGCAAGACGTATCACCGACGACACATCGCCGACGTGCCCCTTGAAGCTGTCCGGATTCGCCTTGTATTCCTTGACGTCCGGCGAAAAACCGAGCGGCGCGCAGAGCGACCTCACCTTAAGAAACCACTCATCTTTATCGTCGTTCTCATCATAAATTTCCGCATAGGCGGAAAGTATCGCTTTCGCGTCGGCGGCGAACACGCCGTCGGGCAAAACCGCTTCGGGCGTATACAGCTCATCGTAGAAATACGCGGCGTATTCTTTGACCTGCGACCATTTGGCAATGTCCTTACGGGGTTTCGGTCCGTCCCTGTCGATCGAAAACACCGCTTTTGCATAGTGCGAATCGCGGACAAGCAACTCATAAAGCTTTGCGTCAAATTCCCGCGCCCAGAGTAGCGTACCTTCATAAACCTCGTCGGCGGACATGACAGAGATCAAATTTTTAGAGATGTCGTCGAGCTTTTGAAGATCGAACAGCGCGCCGCTCGCGCTCATTTTTTTGACATTGAACGGGAACGCGCTCTGCTCCGCTTTCGGGTTTTGCCGCCGCCAGTCCTCGAAATTCGAGTTGGCGAGCGTCAAAAGATATTCTCTCACGCAGACCGCCGGGTATCCCTGTTCTTTATAGTAGCTGACCGCCGCCTCGGGGTCCTTACGCTTAGAGAGCTTCCTTTTGCTGCTGCCGTCCATTTTCATGATCGGTGATATATGGATATACTTCGGCGGCTTAAAGCCCAAGACCTGAAACAGCTGGATATGGAGCGGCCAGGTGGCGATCCACTCGTCGCCGCGCACGACATGGGTGGTGCGCATGAGATGGTCGTCCACCGCGTGGGCAAACGGATACGGCGGAATGCCGTCGGATTTCAGGAGCACCGCGTCGAGCGTATTCTCGGGGAATTCGAGCCTGCCGCGGATCACGTCCTCTACCGCGATTTTTTTATTTTCATCACCCCACGATTTTAAGCGCAGGACAAACGGCCGTCCTTCTTTTACAAGTCTTATCTGCTCGTCAATGGCAATAGAACGGCATTGCGCCCATTTGCCGTAATATCCGGGATTGGCGTTTTCGGCTTCCTGCTTTATGCGCATATCCGACAATTCGTCCTCGGCGCAGAAGCACGGGTACGCCAAATTTTTTCTCACAAGCTCCTTGGCAAAGCAGTGGTATATCTCCTTACGCGCGCGCTGCCGGTACGGCCCGTATGCGCCCGTTTCGTCTCCCGCGCTTGTCACGCCCTCGGCGGGCACGATACCGAACGCCGCAAGACCGCTCAAAATCAGCGCTATGCCGTTTTCGACCTCGCGCTTTTTGTCGGTGTCCTCGATGCGCAGATAGAACACGCCGCCGGAAGAATCGGCGACAAGCTTGTCGATAAACGCCGAATACAGATTCCCGAGATGGATAAAACCCGTCGGGCTCGGCGCGAAACGCGTCACCCGCGCCCCTTCGGGCAGCTCCCGCGCGGGGTACAGGTTTTCATAATATTCAGGCGTTTTCCCTATATCGGGAAACAGCGCCTCGGCCAATGCGTTTAAATCGCTCAAAAAAATACCCCTTCATTTACTTGCTTAGTAGTATATTATGTCAGAAAAATATGATGGAATCAATACGTAATCGTGAATTTTTCTTCAAATTGAGGTCAAAAACCGTAAAAATTGCGCTTTCCCCTCGTCAGTGCGGGCGAATACGCCGCACTGCTCCAATATTTCGGCGAATATCTTGCCCACCTCATCTTTCAGTATTTCGTCGGCGTTGTCCGGCGTTATTGTCCGGCGCACTAAAATATCCCGAACCCACGCTCCGTGCTTTGAGATTCTCTCATCGTCCGCGAACGGCTTATCGGCAAGCATGGCTTCTTTAAGGAGGCGCAGCTCGGTATCCAGTCGCGGCGGCAGCACGGCAAGCCCCATGACCTCGATAAGTCCGATATTCTCCTTCTTGATGTGGTGGTGCTCCGGATGCGGGTGGTAGACGCCGTCGGGGAACCGCTCGGTCGTAATGTTGTTGCGCAGGACAAGGTCCAGTTGATACTGTCCGTCCGCAAAGCGGGCGATCGGGGTAACCGTATTGTGCGGGACGCCGTCCGTTTCGGCGAAAATGAGCGCGCTCCCGTCGGTATAGCCGCGCCACGCTTTAAGAATTTTATCGGCCAGCTCCACGAGCTCGCGCGGTTCGTTGCCGGTAAGGCGGATAACCGACATCGGCCAGCGCACGATCCCCGCCTCTATGTCCTCAAAGCCCTTAAACTGAAACGGCGTTTCGACGGGCGCTTTCGCCATGGCAAAGGTGTAGTTGCCGCCCTGAAAATGCTCGTGCGTCAGAATCGAACCGCCGACAATCGGTAAATCGGCGTTAGAGCCGACAAAGTAGTGCGGGAACTGCCGCACGAAATCGAAAAGCTTTATAAACACATTCTTGTCGATGACCATCGGGATATGCGCGCCGTTTAGGACGATGCAGTGCTCGTTGTAATAAACATAGGGCGAATACTGCAAAAACCATTCGCCGCCACCGATTCCCACCGGAATCAACCGCAGATTCTCACGCGCCGGATGATCGGCGCGCCCATAGTACCCCTCGTTCTCGCGGCAAAGCATACACCGCGGATAGGAGACATTTTTAGCGGTCAGCGCCGCGGCGATGGCTTTCGGGTCCTTTTCGGGCTTCGACAGGTTAATTGTGATGTCCATATCCCCGTAAGGCGTCGCGGCAATCCATTTCACATCGCGCGCGATGCGGTACTCACGGATATAATCTGTTTTTTTGGAAAAATCATAATAGTACGCCGTCGCGGACTCGGGGCTCGATTTGTATGCGTCCCAAAACCGCTTATTCACCTCTGACGGGCGCGGGAGCAACAGCCCCATAAGCTTTGTGTCGAACAGATCGCGGTATGTCACCGAATCCTCGCACAGTCCCTGCCCGACGGCGTAATCAAGAAGAGCCGAGAGTATCTCCTCAAGTGAATAGTCTTTTTTCGGCTGAATTTCCTCATAGGAATCAAGCCCAAGCGTGCCGAGCAGAGCGTTTATAATAAACACCCTGTCCTCTTTTTCAAAAAATCCATTCTTTTCGCCGTAACCGGCGAGCGCTGTAATTGCTTCAAAAATCATATAACACCCCGTAAGCTTAAATTTTTCAAACAGTATAGCATATTTTTTTTCGGTGTACAACCAAAAGAATTGACACATTTTCCTCCTTGTGATACTATTTATGCGTATAGCTATCGGAAAGGAAATGAATTTATGTCCGGTCACTCAAAATGGAGTACCATCAAGCGTAAAAAAGAAAAGACAGACGGTCAGCGCGCCAAGGTCTTTACCAAAATCGGGCGGGAAATAGCCGTCGCCGTGCGCGAGGGCGGACCCGACCCGTCGGGCAACTCAAAGCTGAAGGACGTTATCGCCAAAGCCAAGGCGAATAACGTCCCCAACGACAATATCGAACGGATCATCAAGAAGGCCTCGGGAGAAGGCGGCGCTGTAGACTACGAGGAGATCGTCTATGAGGGCTACGGCCCGACGGGAACAGCCGTCATCGTCGAGACGCTGACCGACAACCGCAACCGCACGGCGGGCGATGTGCGCCATTACTTCGACAAGTACGGCGGCAACATGGGGCAGAGCGGCAGCGTTATGTTTATGTTCAATAAGCAGGGCGTGATCGTCATTGAAAAAGACGGCATCACCGAGGACAAGCTGATGGAGGACGCTCTCGAGGCGGGCGCCTCTGACCTTCTTACAGACAACGAGGAGGTTTATGAGGTGCGTACCGAGCCGTCCGATTTCGGCGCCGTGCGCGACGACCTTGAGAAAAAGGGCTATGCCTTCGTATCCGCCGAGGTCGAATACGTCCCGAACACCTATGTGAAGCTTTCCGATCCCGACGCCGTTAAAAATATGGGCAAAATGCTCGAAATGTTTGAGGACAACGACGATGTACAGGCCGTCTGGCACAACTGGGAGAACGAAGAGGACTACGAGTAATCCCATAACAGTTTAGGAGATGAGTTTATTTATAACGACGATAAAAAGTTCGCTGTTCTTGTGGACGCGGACAATGTGTCGCACAAGTACATCAAGTCAGTCTTAGAGGAGATGTCCGGCTACGGCACGGTCACCTACCGCCGTATGTACGGCGACTGGACCGACCAGAGCAAGCAAAAGACATGGAAATCCATAGCCCTTGAAAATTCCTTCAACCTGATTCAGCAGTTTTCGTATACGCAGGGCAAAAATTCATCGGATTCCGCGCTGATTATCGACGCGATGGACATCCTGTACTCGCAAAGCGTTGACGGATTCTGTCTGGTATCGAGCGACTCCGATTTCACAAAGCTCGCCCAGCGCCTGCGCGAGTCCGGTATGTATGTCATCGGCATGGGCGAGAATAAGACGCCCAAGCCCTTCCGCACCGCGTGTGATATGTTCAAAATTCTGGAGGTCATCGCGCAGGAGTCGGAAAGCACTGAAAAAAGCGCGGGCGGCAAGGATGAAATCAAGGACATCGCGAGTAAAAAGGATATTCTCGAAACCATCCGTAAGCTCATCATCGAGAACGCCAACAACAGCCGCATTACCGATATCGGCGAGGTCGGCAACATTTTACAGAAAACGTACTCCGATTTCGACGTGCGTAACTACGGCTATTCAAAGCTCCTCACCTTTTTGCAGAGCCTCGGCGACTTCAATATCGAGAAGATTCATAACGGCTATAAAATTGCCGATAAAGCCGGTAT
>CAYYFY010000101.1:0-7001 GCA_964471035.1 uncultured Eubacteriales bacterium | reverse complement strand
GGATGTCCATATTGACGAGCAGATGCGCGTCGGTGCCGAAGTGGAACACCGCGCCTATTTCCTTGCCGAAGCGCCACAGCCGTTTGGTGAGTTCGGGGTCGGCGAGCGCCTCGCCGACGTTGATTTCCCACGCGACGCGGTGCTTTTTGGCCAAAAGCATCAGAGTATACAGCTCCTCGTCGGTCATTGCGGCGGCGAGGGCGTTTTTATCCTCCAAGGCGCGGACATAGCCGCCGTGAATCGGATGGGCGATGCAGTCGGCGCGCTCCGATTCTATCAGCGCGGTCAGGACTTCGACGGTGTGCTTTGCGTAGCCGCGCGGGGTGCGCTCCTCCGGCTGCTCCCAAATATCCAAATGATAGTGGTTGGCGGCGTACAGGCGGTAGTCGAGCGCGGCGTTCGTTTCGTCGCTGTCAAGCCATTTGCCGACGCCGCAAGCGGACAGCTCCGCCCCGAACAGAAACGGGATTTCCGTATCCGTATGCTTTACGATAAAGCGGTCGGCCATGTTCTTTTCGACCATCGGCGTGTCGTCGTCGTTGAAATGATCGACAAGCGCGACGCGTTCTAATTTTAACTCTTCGGCGCGCGCGACGATGGATTTCACGCGCATTTCGGGCTTGGCGCAGCCCGAAAACGACGTGTGGACGTGCAGGTTTTCTTTGACAAGCTCGTCGATGTCAAAGCAAGGTTCGCGAAGATACATAGTGTTCCTCCAAAGCGTTTTGTCTATGGTATCATATACCCGTCTTTTTTGCAACGTTTTACTGTCACCGGACAGCCCCTCTACATACACTATAGAGTAATCAAAAAGGAGAGGCGGTACAGGTATGGGCGATATCCGTTTTTTTCTCGGCGCGTCGAACGCCGTCGGCTATGTTTCGTATTTTTCAGAAAGCTACGACCCTTTTGGGGGCGGCAGATATTTTATACTCAAGGGCGGTCCCGGCACGGGCAAATCCACGTTGATGAAGAGCGCCGCAAAAAGGATAGAAAAGGAAGGCTTTACGGTTCATACAATCTCCTGCTCGGCCGATCCCGATTCTATAGACGCCGTACTCTTTCCGGAGCTTGACGCCGGTATCTTCGACGGCACGGCGCCGCATGTCATGGACCCGAAAATGCCCGGCGTCTGCGAGGAGATCGTCAATCTCGGCGCTTGCTGGGACATTGAGCGCCTACGCAAAAACCGCGATTTACTGATACCACTCTATAAAGAGAACGCGCAGCTGCACAAAAAGGCGGCGGATTTTCTCCTTGTCGCCTCACGCTTCGACCGCGAGAACACGCGCATCGCCGCGCGCGCCTTAGACCACGAGAAGCTCGAGCGGTACATAACGCGTCTGTGCGCGCGGGAATTGGGCGTTTCAAAAACGGGCGGCGGGAAAATCGACAGGCGCTTACTCAGCGCCATAACGCCTAAAGGAACCGTCTTTTTTGACGAAACCGTCCCCGCTTTGGCAGAGCGGGCGATTATCATCGGCGACGAATGGGGCGCGGTCTCGCCGTTTATCATCTCCTGTATGGTTGACTGCGCGCATAAAAACAGGTACGACATCATCACCTGCACCTGTCCGCTGTTCCCGAAGGATAAGTACGAGCACCTGTTCATCCCCGAGCTCTCCCTGTGCGTTTTAACCTCAAACGCCGCCCACCCGATCCCCCCGGACTTAGGGCGCAAGGTACACGCCGGACGCTTCCTCGACCCTGACGCGCTGCTGCTCAAAAAAGAACGCGCCGACTTCAACCGCAAGGCGAAGTCGGAGCTGATAAGCGAGGCCGTGCAGAGGCTGTCAGCCGCCAAAGCCGTCCACGACGAGATCGAGAAACACTATGTAGAAGCCATGGATTTTGAAGCCGTCGGCAGGCTTTGCGACAGCACGGTCAATAAGATATTGAATTAGAACATTCCGCCGTTCCATCCCCAGTGCTCGACCTCTTCATACTTGACAAAGACGCGTGAGGAATTGACGGCAAGCTCCTTCTGGAGCAGCGCGCAGACGGCACCCGTCAGCTTTTCGTAATCGGCGCGCGACGCCTTGCCTAAAAGTTTTACCTCGACAACCGCCGCCGGCGCGTTATCGCCCTTGAACCACAGACGGCAATTGTCCCCGACCTCGACCATGAGCCACGCCTCGCTCTTGCCGAGCAGCGCGATACCCTCGCCAAGCTTCGTTTTGAGCGTTTTTTCCTGTTCGGGAGAAACGCTCACATTCGTTCTGACAGAAATATACGGCATATCAATTTCCCTTTCTCAATGGTATCGGTTGAAATATAATTTTTTCAAGCTCTATAAGGCTGTCAACGACGCGGCAGCCCGCTTTTCTCAAAATATCGCCGCCCTGATGCCCGCTTGACAGGAGTACGCAGTCTACCCCCAAAGCGTCTGCGACGTCGCGGTCGTGGAGCGTGTCGCCGACAAACAGCGCCCCGCTTCTGTCAAAGCCTTTTTTCGTAAAATAGTCCACGGCACGGTTGAGCTTACCGGCGGCGTATTGGTCTGACGCGCCGAGGATGTCGTCAAAGCAGTCGGCCACGCCGTAATGCTCCACAAGACCGCGCACCTCTTCCCTGTGCGAGGAGGTGATGATGATCTGCGTCATCCCCGCGGCCTGGTTTTTACGCAAAAGCTCTTCGGCGTAAGGCATCAGCGGAATCGTGCCGACCTTTTTATCATAGCGGTCGTGAAAATCACGCGCGATTCTTATGAAATCAATATCCTCTGAACCGTAAAGGCCGGTGTAGAAATTGATAATCGGCGTATCGACGAGCGCGTAATACCGCTCAATATCTATTGGCGCGCCGCCTTCCTCAAGGAGCATCTCGTTGACGCAGTCGAGCGCGGCCCGAAAGTCGTCAATCAGCGTACCGTTAAAGTCCCAGAAAACAATGTCGTATCGCAAATCATCACCCTTAGAGTATAGTGTACCACACTTTTGATTATTTTTAAACCCTTTTTGTGTGAAGAACGACCGGACTCCCTTCGGCGCGTTCTGTAATCAGCTTTACGTTTTTCTTGCTCTCCGTAAACAGCGACACGACACACATATGGATATACGGCAGAGCATAAAAAACCGGAACGACAAGCGCGCAGCTTAGAAGCAACGGCAGAAAGCCGATTTTGAGCGCCGCCGGACTTAAGGCGCAGCTGTCGAATATCGCGATGCTGCGCCGTATGCTTGAGCGCGGGGAAAACTCGCGGCTTTTCGCGGCTAAAAGCGAGACAAAGATATATTTCTGTACATACGCGTACCAGCCGCAAACGGCGATACAGAACAGCGCCGCGGTCGCCGCGCAGAGAATGATAAAAACGCTTTTCAGCATACCGTTTGTGTAATACATCATCAGTAAAATCATCGCCGCCGCGCCGCACGGGGCAAGCATCAACGTAAGCCAGACCAATTTGAACAGACCGACGGTCACATACAGCGTCAGCGCGCGCAGCGCCTCGAACGGCGCGCAGTGCGAAAAGAGCACGCGCGTTTTAGCGCGGCTGCCGCCTGCCTCTATTCCGTAATACTCGGTTTCGCCGAGCCTCAGCGCCGCCGCCGTCTGCAAAAAAAACAGCATCAGAACGCCCCCGCCGATATAGAACAGAATCGGCACGGCTACGCTTACGCTTATAGTGATAAAAAACTCCTGCGACTCGGGCAGCGTGAATCCGTACAGAATCAGCGCGCAGGCGGCATATAGCGCTAAGCGCAGCAGTAACAGAAAAAGGGAAACGAGAAAGAGCCTTCCCGTTTTCCCCCGCATACTTTTTTTCGCGTGGTTGTGTACGCCGGTATTCATGAAAACGATCCCTTCCTTTTCGTTTTCATTATACCCGAAAATGCGGAAAATATTTCATGTTAAAGGATTTTCACCGATCAGATTGACCGCCTCGACAGCGGTGCGCATGGCGGCCGTGATACATTCGACATTGACGGCTTTGACCGTATCGGTGCGGTTCGGATAAAGCTGCCGCGATTTGCTCCCAACCGCGCTGATGGCAGCGGCTTTGATGCCGACGTGAGCGAACGGCACGGCGTCTGACGAACCGAGACGCGCGGACGCTTTTTTCATCGGCGCTCCCGCGTGTTCGGCGGCAAGCTTCAAGAGCGCGTACACGTCGTCGGGAACCTTTAATAACCCCGATTCGTCGCGGCAGACGACCGACAGCTCGTCGGCACGGCAAAGGGATTCGAGGACAAGGACGGTCGTCGGCGTCTCGTGAAGCTCCGCGGAATGCGCCTTGAGATAAGCGGACGCTCCGCGCTGACCGGCGTTTTTGCCGCAGGTCAGAAGAAACACTATTTCCGTATCCTTATACCGAAAGCCGCTGTCAGACAGCTCTTTACAAATCCCCAGAACAGCATAGACCCCCGACAGATTGTGCGCCGCGCCGCGCACGCGCCGACGGCGCGAAAAGAAAAAGAAGGCTGCTATATAAATCGGAACAAAGAAAAGCTGAACCAGCGCTAAGGCGTGAAAACCGCTGGTCATGCCCTCTGCGCCTGTACCGAGGTACATCAGGTAAATAATGACCGACAGCAGAATACACAGCGCGTAGACGGCGGCAAATATCCCGAAAGCGGGCGCGGGCAGCCTGCCCGAAAGGCGTACCTCCGGCGCAAAATCGGTGTTTGCCAGAAGGATGACGCGCTTTTCGGCCTTTGAGGAAGCCTTGCGCACGGCCCAAAGATTCGTTCCCTTACGCTTAGACAGCAGAAAATCCCCGACTTTTTTTCCGAATACATAGCCGTAACCGAACCAGCACAGCGCGAAGAACGAAAACAGCGCCGCGGTAATCGGAAAAGCGAGGTTATTGTAAACGGTTTGAAGGTAAAAGAGAACAGACGAAAATACCATGAGCGCCGCCGGCATCGAAAACGCCCGCGCGGCGGCGTCCGCGCGGTAGCGGACCTCCTCGGCGGCCACCTCGTCGGCGTATTCATTAAGGACGCCCTCTAAATACGCGGCGGTATCGCGCTCCGGCGTGCCGCGGGCGGCGGGACCCTGAAAGGTATCCGCGATATAGCGGATACCCTCCGTGATAAACCGTCCCGTTTTTTCATCGTAATCCGGTGTGTGTTTCATGTTATCGGACAATGCTGACGTCGCCGTGAAGAGACGGCAGCGCGTGCGGACGCACGATCTCTCCGCCGGATTCATAGGAATCGATGGCGGCGAATATGTATTCCATCGTAGCCAGCGCGTCGCGACCGCTCGCCCGTAAATGATCCTTCGGCACGCCGTTGGTGACATCCTCTAAAAAGGCGTGTATACGCAGCGGGAATGTCGCGTCGAAATCGGTGACGCCAGTGTTCGTGACAACAGGCTCCTGATCCTTTTCCCAGTAGGTGATCTTCTCGACGCAGTTTTCGATGCAGAACGTGCCGCGCGTACCGGCCAGCTCAAAGCTCCACCAGCCGCCGAGGCCGAAGTGCGCGTCGCCCCGCTGCGAGAGCAGATAACCGACGCAGCCGTTCTGAAAACGCATATGGATGCTCTGTATGGAGAGCATGAGGTCGCCCGACTGGCGGCGCGCGCCCGGCTTATCCATGAACGCCTGAATGTGCGCGACGTCCCCGCAGAAATGGCGCATGACCGAGAACGGGTGCGTCAAAAACGCCTTGGCGTGGGAGTAGGGCATCTGCCAGCGGGAGTTTTTATCGATGTCCGCGGGCACGACAGCGCTGCCGTTGAAGCCGACCTTGTTGATGCAGTAAACCTGCTCGCCGATTTTATTGTCGGCGATATATTCCCGCGCCGTATCAGCGGGACCCGAAAAATAGTGATTCAGGTTACAGCCGAGATACAGATTCTTTTTCGCGGCGAACTCGACCATTTCGCGCGCCTCGAGAATGCTGTTGCTGATGGGCTTCTCGGTTAAAACGTTCTTGCCCGCGTCGAGCGCCTGCATGACCGGCTCATAGTGCCAGCTGCCGTTTTCAAAGCCGCCGGTCGTCACATCGACGATGTCGAGCTCCGGATGCGCTATCAGCATATCCTTAAGACTGTAAAACGCCTTAACGCCGAATTTCTCTGCCGCTTCATCGGCTTTTTCTTTTCTCAAATCGCAGACCGCGACAAGCTCGGACAGCGCGTCATTCGTGTGACATTTCGCGTGATTGTTGCCGATGCCGCCCATGCCGACGACCCCGACCTTCAAAGGTGTATTTCCCATAATCTCAATCCTTTCAAATATAATCAACCGTTAGGTTCCTTTAAATCTAACATCTAGCATCTAGCATCTAACGTCTGATACCTTCACAACTTCCCCATTCCGCTCAACTGATTGTATCGCCGCGTGAATAACCCTTGTTGCTTCGAGTCCTTCCTTGCCGCTGCCGTCGATGTCCTCCGGCTTTACGCCCTCGTCAACCTCGCGGACAAAGGTGTGAATCCTGTCCTTAAACGTGTCATAGAAACCCTCATAACCGCCGAACACGGGATTGGTATACACCTCTTTGAGCCATGTTTCCGACGGGTATAAAACGGCTTCGCGCCACATATCCTCAAAGACAAAGCGCCCGTTTACACCGGCGACCTCGCAGCGCTCCATCGGGTGACCGCGCCTTAAGTCATACGAGCTTGTCAGGTGCCCGACCGCCTTAGAGGCAAAACGCATATTGAACGACGCGGTCGAGTATATTTCTCTGCCCTCGGCTTTCATGGCAAAGCACGAAACCTCGGTAATCTCGCCGCAGTAATACTGCATAATGTTGACGCTGTGGGGATTGAGCGCCTTCATGTGGTAAAACGGGGTGTCGAGCGGGTCGCTCCTGCCGATCCAGAGCGCCATGTTGCAGAACAGCAGCTCTCCTATACGCCCGTCCTTCTGCCACTGCTTCGCCTGTCTGGCGGCGGGGGTGAAGCGGTGGTTCAGGTCGATGCCGTAGCAGCGCCCCAAACGGCACGCGGTTTCGACCATCTGCTCGGCTTCGCGCAGGGAATTGCTGATCGGCTTCTCGCCGAGAACGTGACAACCGGCCTCGAGCGCCTCTATGGTCGGCTCA
>CAYYFY010000100.1:0-7141 GCA_964471035.1 uncultured Eubacteriales bacterium | reverse complement strand
CCTAAAAACAGTTCCTTTGAACGTAAAACAACAGATTGTTTCATACCTCTCACCACCTTTCCATAAGAGCATTGATGTTTACTTATCCGCGGTCGTTGACCACCTTGTCATAGAGTGTTTCGAGCGCCGCGCCGATCAGCGAATTGTGGAACAGGTTGTACAGGTCGATGAGAGACTGCATAGCGTCCGAATAGACGGGCGGGGTGTAGATTTGCGAATTCTGCTCTGAAAGCGTGCCGTCGTCGCAGACAAACGGCTGGGAGAAACAATAGCCGCCCTCGCCGTGCATCTGGAAGCGGACATAGCTGGTGATGTCGTTCTCATAGGCGTTCAAGTCGATTTGATTGCCGGAGGCGATGATCTTGCCGTTGGAGACCCATTCGATCGTGTCGTAATTTTCTCCTGTGACGGTGATCTGATCGGTATCCTCGTCGATGTCGATGTCCGTGACGGTCGGGATGGTGGGCACGTTGACGTCAACGTCGCAGTCCTCGCCGAGCTCGAGCATCACGCGGCGACCGCAGGCGAAGAACGTACCGTTCTCCATCCCCGTGCGCAGAGCGGTCTCTGTGTTTTCGGGAAGCAGGAACATCTCAAAGGACTTAAAGCAGTCGCCTGTAGAGTGCGAGTCGTCGTCGGCAAAAGCAAAGACATTGCGCCCCGTGGGCAAAACTACTTGTAAAAGGTTGTCCCAAAGGATGCGGTCGTTTTTAGTGTCGCCGTCGCCCGAATTGATGATCTCCAACCCGAGACAGGAGGGATATTTGATCAGAATGTCGGCGAAGAACTGGACGATCTTGGGATCGCTGTTTATCGACGCGTCGTCGTCGGCGCGCGTCCAGTCACCCAGATGGTTGAAGAAACTTAAGCCACCCGCTTCGGCGTTGCCTTTGATTACGGTTTCATAGTCGTGTTCAGTTCCCCAGACATTGGATCCGTAATCGCAGAAAAAGCCGTTGACATGGTTTTTGTTGACCACGACGGCGTTGAGTTCGATGCCCTGTGTTACGTTGAGCATCCCGCGCCCGTCGCGGTCGGAGCCGGTCGTGATTGCGGTGTAACGCTCGTCGGTCAGGCAGTCGAGTTTGCCGATAAGCGCGTTATAGCCTATAATCGGCATGGTTTCGGCTTTTTCGTTCCACTTGGTGCCGAGCACGCCGTGGTCGGTAATCGCCAGAATGTCGTAATTCATGCGATAGTAGTCCTCGACGACCTCCGAGAGCAGACGTTCGCCGTCGCTGTACGTCGTGTGGGTGTGGAGATTGGCCTTGTAGTGGTCCCAATTTTCCCAATCCACCGTCGCGTAGGGGCTTTCGATGGTGTAGCTTTTGCCGCCGATAACGTCGTCGGACGCCAGCGCGGGTGCGGCGAAGGGGATGAGCAGGCAGAAACAGAGTGCGATTGCAAAGAGTTTTTTGACCATAGTATTTTGACCTCCTATAGGTTAATTTATTTGGTGAGCAGCGTATAGGCGACGTAGAGCCGCGTGTTTTATCCTTAGTTTACAGCAGCGGTGAAAGGCTGTCTCCCTCGCCCTGAATCATGAACCGCGGATAGGCGGCGCTGTCGGTTACGGTGGGCTGACCGTCAAAATCGACAAGCCAGAAGAGGAAATCGGAATAGGGGGAACCGTAGCCGCATCCGACATGGCTGCCGTCCTTAACGATCCATGTAAAGTTCGGGAACAGGCAGTCCGTCGTATCGACGACGCGGTCGGCTGAGAGCATCAACGGATCGGCGACGGTATAGTCGTCGCCGAGCGTTTCGCCGTAGGGGGCGACCTTCGCTCTGCCGGCCATCAGCGCCGTTTCGAGGGTGCCGTCGCCGTTTTCGGTGGCGCGGGCGTAGAGCGGCGCGTCCGGCGTATTGTATCCGGCGATGACCGCGATTCCCACGCCGTGGTCGGCGGCGTCCTTCAGCAGCGCGTCGCGTCCGATGACCATATTGTGGAGCTCGTCGGCGACGGCGATGAAGCCCGCGTTGCCCTCAAGATCGTCTCCGAATATATAATTGATCGCCGTGTCATAGTCCTCGGGCAGTACGAGCGCCCAGAAGGAGGGGATGTAGCCGAGCTTATCACGGAGGAAGTTCTTATATATCGGCTCCTTGTAATCGTTGATGAACCCGCTGAGATAATCTGCCAGCGCGTCAATGACGCCGAGCGCGTCGAGCAGCTTGACAGCGGCGGCGCCGGTCTCATCGTCATTGGTACTGTCGAGCAGCGTATTGCACAGGGCGGTCCCGTTGATGCACAGTCCGCCGCCCAGAAGATCGGACGCCAGGTAGGTGCCGCAGAATGTCGAGGAGACGAAAACGACCTTGTTGAGCTTTTCATAGCCGTACTCGGTCATATAGGCGATAGTCTCAATGCCGCCGAGGCTCGCGCAAATCAGATTGACCTTGTCCTTGCCGCTCTCTAAAATGGCGCGGTCTACCGCGGCGGCAATCTGGTCGTCCACGGTCAGGGGATTTACGCGCCAGTCATAGGAAACATAATAGACGTTTTCGCCGCCGTAGTGGTCAGCCGCGGCTCTGACGATGTTGGATTCCGAGTAGCCGCCTTGTGCGAGTTCGGGATAATTGGAATACGCCAACGGGTACGTCGGAATCGTCGCCGGATAGATTGGCACGCCGTTCTTGTCACAGGCGAGGTATTTGCAAAGGTCGTTGGCGTAAACAAGCAGCGCGTCAACCGCTTTGTCGGTGCTCATAGTCAGCAGTCCCGTTCCGGCGGCTTTCAGTACGCCGGTTATAATGCTCTGCGTATCGAACTCCAGCGCGGGACGTGAGGTGCCGTCGCCCGGGTCTACCGTCAGCGCGTCAAAGTCCATGCCGCGCACGACGACGACAGGCAGTCCGGCGTCCTTGCCCACCGGCGCCGCGGCGTTTGCGGACACAGCGGACGCGCCGCACAAAAACAATAGCGCGGCGGATAACATCACAGAGAGAAGCTTTTTCATAGCTATAACCCCTATTCTTATCAATTTAAAACATTATAAACCATAAGCTTTCAAAAATCAATTGTGAAAAGTGCTTGATTTTTATGGGATAATATTGTATAATATGAACGCTCAATCCGGTCATGCGGCGCGCGGGTCCTGCGCGGCGGAGCGCCGCGAACCATGTCAGGCGGGGAACCGAGCAGCATTAAGCGGGCCGCTCTGTGCGCCGCAGTCCGCCTGCGCGCCGTATGACCGGGTTGAGTTTTTTATAATTTTACGAAAGGATGGCGGCTATGTATCAAGCCCTCTACCGGAAATGGAGACCGCAGGTCTTTACCGACGTGTCGGGTCAGTCCGCCATCACCAGAACGCTCCAGAGCGAGGTTGCCTCGGGTAAGACCTCCCACGCCTACCTATTCACAGGCTCGCGCGGGACGGGGAAAACCACCTGCGCCAAAATACTTGCCAAAGCCGTCAACTGCCTGAATCCCCATAACGGCAATCCCTGCTGCAAATGCGAGATCTGTCAAGGCATCGACAGCGGGGCGGTGCTCGACGTTACGGAAATCGACGCCGCCAGCAACAACGGCGTTGACAATATCCGCGATCTGCGCGAGGAGACGGGCTTTGCGCCGTCAAAGGCAAAAAACCGCGTCTATATCATCGACGAGGTGCATATGCTCTCCGCGGGCGCGTTTAACGCGCTGCTCAAGACGCTTGAGGAACCGCCCGAGCACGTCGTCTTTATTTTGGCGACGACTGAGGTGCATAAGCTTCCCGCCACGATTTTGTCGCGCTGCCAGCGGTTCGATTTCCGGCGCATTCCCGCCGAGGACATCGCCGCGAGGCTGCTGTACGTCGCTAAAGAGGAGAAGCTGTCCCTCGATTCGGACGCGGCGCTGCTCATCGGCCGCGTTGCTGACGGCGCGCTGCGGGACGCGCTCTCCATCCTCGACCAGTGCGCCGGAAAAACCGATCGGGTGACGCTGCAGGTCGTAGGCGAGACAGCGGGGCTTTTGGGCAGAGACTATCTGTTTGAGATTTCCGACGCCGTCAACGCCGGAGACGGCGCGAAGGCGCTGTCCGTACTCGACAGGCTCCACAGCTCGTCGTGCGATATGGAACGGCTTCTTTCTGAGCTTGTCGATCATTTCAGAAATATCCTTATCGCAAAAACCGTTCAAAAGCCTGAGAAGTTTATTGTCTGTCCCCCCGAGGAGCTTAAAAAGCTGAAAAGCGCCGCGCAGTCGTTCACCTATGCCGCGCTGCTGTCCATCACCGAAACACTGTGCGCCAACGGTGAGCTTCTGAGGCGCAGCGCCTTCCAGCGCGCGCAGACTGAGGTGCTGCTGCTTAAGCTGTGCGTCACGTCGCTCTCTGAGGACTACGGCGCGCTCTCGCGTCGCCTTTCGGACCTTGAGCGGGATATGAAGCATTTGAAAAGCGGCGCGGTTTTGACCGTCACGGAGGAAAAGGAACAAAAGCCGAAACCGATTCCGCCGCCGGAGCCGAAACCAATTCCGCCGCCGGAACCAAAACCAATACCGCCGCCGGAGCCGAAACCAGTTCCGCCGCCGGAACCAAAACCGATACCGCCGCCGGAGCCGAGACCAATACCGCCGCCGGAGCCGAAACCAATTCCGCCGCCTGAACCAAAACCGCTGCCCGCACCGGTACCCGTTAAGGCTGCGGCGAACCTTGAGAATAAAAAAGAACCGTCTTTGAAGGAAAGGTCTCCCGCAATATATGCCCCCGAGGCATGGGTCGAGGATAAACCGGCGCCGCTGGCCGACTGGGCTGACGTTTTAGACGAAGTCTCCAGAACAAATAAAATGCTGCACGGCGCGCTGCTCGGGTCAACCTGCGAGGTCGTCGGCGGTAAGGCTGTCGTCAAGGCGAAAAACACCACCTTTGAGATGTATAATAACAAACCCGCGTTTGCCGGAGAGCTGCGGGAGGCTATTTTCCGCGTTACGGGGCGGCGTCTGCAGCCGGTGGCGTATGAGGTATACCATCAAAAAGAGACCGGCGAAGAGAATCCATTAGACACATTTCTCGAAAGAGCGAAAGCGCTGGGCGCTGACATAACTGTCGAAGAGGAAAGCGAGGAATCCGAATGAAGGCCAGAATACCGAATCAAGGCGACAATTCTCAGGCGAGCATGATGAAGAAGATTCAGGAAATGCAGGACGAGATGGCGCGCGTACAGGCTGAGGTCGAGGCGGGCGAATATGAGGCGACATCGGGCGGCGGCGCCGTCACGGTCAAGGTCAACGGTTCGCACGAGGTGCTGTCGATCGACATAAAACCCGAGGTCGTCGATCCCGAGGACGTCGAGATTCTCGCCGACATGGTCACCGCCGCGGTCAACGAGGCAATGAGAAAGGCCGCCGAGATCATGGAGCGCGAAATGGGCAAGGTCACGGGCGGGATGAACCTCCCCGGTCTCGGCGGAATGGGATTTTAAGCTATGGCCTATGATGTACAGGCGCTCTCGCGCCTCGTCGAGCAATTTATGAAAATTCCCTCGGTCGGGCGCAAGACCGCGCAGCGCATGGCGTTCCATGTATTGAACCTGCCGAAAAAGGACGCCGAGGAATTCGCCTCGGCGATTTTAGACGCGCACGAAAAAATCCGTCAGTGCGCCGTCTGCTTCAACCTGACGGAAAACGAGCTGTGTCCGGTGTGCGACAGCCCGCAGCGCGACAAGAGCGTCGTCTGCGTCGTAGAGAGTCCGCGCGACGTCATCGCGTTCGAGCGCACCAGAGAATTCAAAGGCGTCTACCATGTTCTGCACGGCGTCATCTCGCCGATGAACGGCGTCGGCCCCGAGCAGCTCACGCTGAAGGCGCTCATAGCCCGCGCGGCGGAGGGGACTGTCAAAGAGGTCATCATGGCTACCAACCCCACCGTCGAGGGCGACACGACGGCGATGTATACCGCTAAGCTCCTTAAGCCCTTCGAGGTCAAGGTCACGCGCCTCGCTTACGGGATTCCCGTCGGCGCGGACCTCGAATATGCCGACGACGTCACGCTCATGCGCGCTTTAGAAGGGCGAACCATATTATAACAACGGAAGGACTGAATAAACGTGCCTGACAATGAACCCCGCTACGCGGCTCAAAATAAAAAAGCCTTCCACGATTATTTCGTCCTTGAAACCGTCGAGGCGGGTATCGAGCTGTTCGGCACGGAGGTAAAATCCGTCCGGCAGGGCAGAATCAACTTAAAGGATTCCTGGTGCCGCGTCATCGACGGCGAAATGTTCGCCAACAACGTTCACATATCGCCCTACGAACAGGGCAATATATTCAACAGGGACCCCCTGCGCCCCAAGCGGCTGCTCCTGCATAAAAAAGAAATTCTAAGATTTTACGGAAAATCCAGAGAACAGGGGCTTGCAATTGTTCCGCTTTCGGTGTATTTTAAAAAGGGCAAGGCAAAAATGAGCATCGGGCTGTGCAAGGGCAAAAAGAACTATGACAAGCGCGAAACTCTTCGGACAAAGGACGCCCAGCGCGAGACAGAGCGCGAAGCCAGAGGAAAACTGTAATCCATAAGGGGATGAAAGGATTTCGACGGGGATTTTGAACCGCGATAAGCGAGCAGAGGCGCGGACCCTCTATAAAAGCCGTATCTCAATTAACTGAGAATAAACAAGTTTTACTCGCTGCTTAAATAGCAGCCGTCCGCTCCGAGAGTACCGCGGCTCGGTTCTGGGCGTGACACAGCGGTGAACGCGAACGGGCGAGTAGCCTTGCAGCCCGTCGCGCACTTAAGGCTACCGTAACGCAGAGCCTGCCGTCTGGCGCCGCGCGAGGGGAATCTTAAATAAACGGATACGCTCGTAGAAGGTCACGGGGAGGGGTTTTCGGACGCGGTTTCGAGTACCGCCATCTCCACCAGAAAAAACCACGCCGCGGCGTGGTTTTTTCAACGATGATTTGCAGCGCGAACCGTGTTCGCGCAGGCAAGTGATATTGCTTACGCAGTGATATTCGCTTCGCGAGTGATATGCGCTGCGGCGCGTGTGGAGGCAAATATCATATCACTTTTGCCGTCAAGGCAAAAATATCACTCCGAGCGCTGCTCGGAATATCACTTTTGCTGTCAAGGCAAAAATATCACTCCGAGCGCTGCTCGGAATATCACGTGCGCTCGGCATGGGCGACAACTAGGCGGTGAAAGTCCGCTACACG
>CAYYFY010000099.1:0-7158 GCA_964471035.1 uncultured Eubacteriales bacterium | reverse complement strand
CTTAGCAAGCCTGACCTGCTCAAAGGTTTTTTGAAACACATCATCCCGTACAAAAAATATCAACAGGACGGGAATGTCGATTTTCCACTGTTCCATACGCTGCCTCCTTTCCCGGTAAAATCATTTGTTTGTTCAGGCTGATTTTTCTCTTGCCGCTCTGCGAATTGTCAAAATAAACGTCTCCTGGACAACCGGTTCATCGTGGTTTCGCTTTCCGCACTCAAACGCTTTCTTGCCGTATGCGCTTATCAGCGCCGGATTCTCCGCCAGACGCAGCAACTGCGTCTTAACTTCCGCAGCGCTCACGGCGATGACAGCGGCATCGTTTTCTTTCAGATACTCTATAGGCGCTATTTCCGGCGCGCCTATCGCGAAAATACAGCAACCGCTTTTAAAATAGTCGGTCAGCTTTGTGGAAAACGACAGCCGCGCGGCGTTTCTGTACCGTTTTTCGAGCGACTCAACGAACACGGCAATATCCGCGCTCTCTTGAACAGCGGCAATCTCATTCTTCGGGACGCTGCCCTTAAAGGTACAGCCGTTGGCGTTTAATAAGCGCATGGTTTTATCGTCCATGACATCGGGTGAGTAAATATCCATCGTCATACGCAGCTTGTCCTCGTTGATTTCGGCAAGCGCTTTTGAAATCAGGACAAGCGATGACGCGCGTCCGATGACGAGCTTTCCCGTATACACCATTTTGATTGGCGCGGATACCTCTTTTTCCTTAAAGGCAAGCGCGCTGTAGTCGATACCTTTTGTCAGCACAACGCTGTGCGTCCCGAACAGCCTGTCCGTATCTTCGGCTTCTGTTTTCGTGATGGTGAACATCTCGCGGCAGTTACGCGCCAGTTTTTCGACGACACCGCGTAAAATAAAGCGATGAATATACGCAAATAGATTTTTTCCGCAAACCTGATAAGAATAATTATCGTCAGCGAGATAGCAGACATATGGCTTAGGACGTTTTTTCAAGATATACAGCTGAATCCAGCCCATATAGACGACAGGATAAATCGGAAGGAAATAAATGTTAGGCGAAAAGTCGTCGATAAACGAGAGCAATGCTTTTGTTTTCCAGTTTCCGAAAAACCAGACAGCTTCCCGCAGAAGCGTCATCAGCCATGATTTTTTTCTGTGGGCCTTTTCATATAAAGCCCTCTCCTCATCAACCGCCTTTTTTTCATCGGATTCAGCTTTTGCGCCGTTTTCCACCTTTTTACCGACTTGTTTTCTTGTGAGCACGCTCTTAATCACGGCATTCTCGGATATCTGAAAAAAAAGATTGCAAACCGGCGTATTCGGCAAATCCGATTTTGTGTAAATCTGCGCCACGCGCTTCGGATCCCAGAATTTGAACAAATCCGTCTGTGTATGTATGCCGCTGTCAAAGCGCCATGTGCTCAGAGAAACGGCCAGTACTTTTGGCAGCATTTCGTTTTCCATCGTCAGCGCCTCACTTTATCGGCAAGCCCTAAAAACAGCAGCGCGCCGCCGATCCCCGTAAGTTTAACCAGCTTGTGAACCTTTATCGGACGCGCGCTTAAGCTTGCGTCGAGCAACACGCCCAGTTTTTTTATTCTGTCCATATATGCCTTCTTGGCGGGATCGCTGACGCGGACATAATTGATCAGCATATTGGTGTAATACTTGGCAAGCGATCCGCGCAGCGCCGTTTGCATCTCCTCCGACAAAGACAGCGTGACGGGCGCGGCTGACCATTTTTCGAGAGTGATGATAAAGTCCGTCACGTTTTTCAGCTTGACGGTCTTTGTGACAGAGCCCTCGCGCTGCCGGTAAGCAATGTAAGAAACGTCGATAAGCGCAAGGCTTTTTGCCGCGGTAATAACGCGGTAAAACCAATCCATATCCTCACAGACAAGCGTCGTATCGAACGCTATCCCGTTATCTGTCAGAAGCTTTCTGCGCACCGCCTTTGCCCATGCCATGCCGAAGTAGGCGTCGTCCTTCACCATTTGCAGCAGACGGGCGTCCATCGTCTCCTTTTCGGCGACGTTCGCATAAGAAAAAGTGCAGTCCTCGAAGCGCTTTTCGTTGTCAAAATACTTTTGGAATTTACAGCAAATTACATCCGATTTACCTTCGAGAGCGGCTATGTCCGCGAAAAAACGGTCGCCGATCAAAAAATCGTCGCTATCCAGAAAAACGATGTATTCTCCCGCGGCTGCCGCCGCTCCCGTATTGCGGGCGCTCGCTTGTCCGCCGTTCTCTTTATGAATCACTTGAATCCTGCTATCCCTTTGCGCGTAGGCATCGCCAATCTTTCCGCTGTTATCCTTGGAACCGTCGTCGACCAGTATGACCTCAAAGTCGGAAAAGCTCTGCCCGAGGATGCTGTCAAGACACTCCTCAAGATATTTTTCCACATTGTACACGGGTATAATGACGCTCAGCAACATATCGGCACCCCTATTCCCCTTTTATAATCCCATTCAGATCGTCCAGAATATTCATGAGCATAATCGGTCTGTCAAAATATGTTTCCGCGCGCTTCCTGCCCGCCGCCGCAAGCCGCTCCCGCAGGGGGGCGTCACCGTACAGGCGCTTCATGGCGGTAACCAAAGCATCCGCGCTTTTTGCGTCGACAAGCACGCCGGAAACACCGTCCTCAACGACCTCAGAGGGACCCGGCACATTTGTCGTAATGATAGGCAACTCCATACCCATAGCTTCCTGCAGCACTTTACCGAACCCCTCACGGTAAGTCGGGTGTACCAGCACATCGAATACCGCCATATGCGGATATACCTGCGAAGGCAGCAAATTCCCCGTAAATATGATCCGCGAATCGCTTTTGGCACGCGCTAAAGCCTCTGCACCGACAGGGTTTTGTGAATCCATCATCCCCACCAAACAGAGATACGCGTTTTTCTGTTTTTCCCTCAACTGCGCAAAAGCGTCCAGCAACTCGCCGATCCCTTTGTCGGCGTTTATGCGACCGACGTAGCCGTAAACAAACGCGTCTTCGGGTATGCCGTACCGGGAGCGCAGCTCTCTGCGCGCCGCAGCATGGTCAAACGCGCGGCAATCGTCTAAATTGACGCCCGTGGTGCCGCCGATACCTACGACCGCAATCTTTTTTTCCGGACACAGCTTCTCTTTGACGGCGAACCACAGATTCTGAGGACTCTGTGCGCGGACATGCGTGGAAAAAAGGCATGTCAGCGTTTCCACAAATTTAAAAAGCACACGTTTCAATCCGTGAAAGGACACATAGCGAAGTCCGCACTGGCTGTATACGCGTGTTTTGATACCGGCGAATTTTCCGGCGACGGCAGCATATAAAGAGGCATTGGGCGATGTGTAGTACAGCACATCGAATTTTTCCCTCCGAAAAATCTTCCATAACCGGAAGGGGTTCCGGATAATACCGCGATAATCCGCGCCGCGGCTCATACTCAGGCTGATACATCGCGCGAAATCGCTGTTGTGCTCAATAAAATCGTTATCCATATTACAAATCAGCGAAACCTCATAGCCGTTTTTTTGAAGGTTTCGCATAGAATCAACAACAAACCACTCCATTGTCAATGAAATAGTGGTCAAGGCGCATAATTTGATGGGGGCGGTTTGCTTTTGCTTTTCCTCGGTCAAGCTAATCCCCCTTTTCTGGCGTACCGGTCTGCTGACCGGATACAATCCGCTCAACAAGCCGAATCAGCTCTTGGCGATTCTCTTCATACGCAATGGGAGTGAACCGGCACGCCCGCTCCTCATAATCGCGTATGTCGCGCACACCTTTTATAAATAACGCGCCGATCTGCTCAATATCGGGTATTTCATTCACGTCGCAGAAGCTGCGGGACAGGATAACGATTTTTGAACCTAACCGATAATGCTCCCCGATAATAAACTCAGCCGGAAGCAGACCGCGTCCGATTCGCGCAATCCCGCCGAAACCATATCGAATCCCCCTCGCCGCAATCCGGCGGCACAGGTCGTCCACCGTTCCGTCCGCAAGCAGCTCAAACATAAATTGTTTGCCGTAGGCAAGATGCAGATCGTTCAGTCCGATATGCACCTCGTCGATGCCCTCCACTGCTAAAATATCATCAAGATTTTCGACCGCTTCAGGTGTTTCTGCCAAGAGAAGCACCTTGGCGCGCCGATTGACACGGACTATAAAGCGTTCAACCTCTTGACGTGTCCTGAACATCGGAAGCATAAGTATGTCAGCCCCGCAGGCAATCGCGGTGTCAATCTCCTCCTCGGAACCGCAGTATCCTTTTAACGGCTCATGAATCGGATTGACTCTTACTAAAAGCTCCGCGCTTCTCAAGACTGCGCGGACACTTTGAATATCTTTAAAGGTGTGGTGTGATTTAACGGTGTTTCTGCCGGCTTGACGCACTTCCTTACCGATGAATTCTAAATCGATAAATATCCTGTCTATCCCCGCGTTTTGGGCGCATAAGGCTACTTCCGGATGATTTGTTATATACATCAATGTCAACGGCATAAGCGCTCCGCTCTGGATTCAACGGTTCTTCCGTCAAATCCGATAAAACAATGTTTAGGATTAATATATCATTTTCCATCTCTCTTGTCAAGTAAAGCGTTTTGCTGTGTTTTGCGGTTGCGTTTGCAATAGTTTATCATAAATTATGTTTTATAAGCGATACGGAGAATAATTTAACAGAAATTTCGGATAATTAAAATCGCTCCGGCGCATACTACTGCCGAGGTGATAAATAAAATGCAATTAACTCCGAAAGAAACCAGCCTGCTCAAAGACCTTAAGGGGCAGGAAAAGCTCTGTATCGACAAGTACAACAAGCACGCGTCCTGCGCGGTAGACCCGCAGCTGAAAACCCTCTTCTCCCAGATTGCGCAGCACGAACAGCAGCATCTCAACACCCTGACCCAGATTGAGGGCGGCACCGTGCCGGCGATGGGCGGCGGCGCACAGAACCAGCCGACCTTCAGCGAGCGCTACGGGATAGCCGAAAATCCGGACAAGGCCAATGACTGCTACCTCTGCACCGATCTGCTCGCCGGAGAGAAGCACGTTTCAGGTCTCTACGACACCTGCATTTTCGAGTTTACCGACGTGGGCTGCCGCAACGTTCTGAACCATATTCAAAAGGAAGAGCAGGAACACGGCAAAAACATCTACGACTATATGTCCGCAAACCATATGTACTCCTGACAAAATGCGAACCGGCTGCTATTTGGGCAGCCGGTTCGTTTTTTCCTTATCGGTTTTTCAGATAGTCCGCAACAAGCTCCGCCGCGTCAGCGACAAGCTCCGCGCACGGGCGTTTTTTATAATACTCCGCCGTGCGCGCGTCTGGTACGGGCGATTCGTTTTTTTGCCCCGTTCCGAGCAGCTCGCGGCAGACTATCGAGCCGTTCTCCTCTTTGAATTTTTGCGCCATCTCCTGAACCTGCTTATAGAGCGCGGTTTTTGCCTCTCTGTCCTTCGGGGAGGTACAGCCGTCTATAAAACCTAAAACCATAAACATGCCGCTGACCGCTCCGCACACCTCGCGCAGCCGCCCCATGCCGCCGCCGAACGGCGCCGACACCTTGAGCGCCGTTTCGCGGTCAATTCCGAGCTCCTCCGTAAAGGTCAACACCACCGCCTGGGCACAGCTGTACCCCTCATGAAAATAGGCTTTCGCCTTTTCGCCGTATTCGTTCATATTTATGATCCTCCGTTTTCATTAGTATATAATATATTCCTAAAAAGTCAACCGCCTGTTGACAGCCGTCGGGCTTTGCGGTAGAGTAGACGGGGGGACTTTTTTATGGATTATATCGACTACGCGAACGCCTGCGTTCAAATATCCGAAAACGCGTCGGCGCTTGAACGGCTCGCCGCAACGGTGCTCAATGAGGAGATACATAAACGCACGGGTCTGACGCTTGACACGGACGGCGGCGCGGTCATCAGGCTCTGTACCGATAACGCGCTGACAAAGCCGGACGAGTTCGTTCTGACCGTAGACGGCAGGGTCTGCACGATAGCCGGACATGACCCGCGCGCCGTGCTCTACGGCACGGGAAAGCTGCTGCGCGTCTGTACATGGGGCGAAGGACACTTTTCGCTTCCCGACGGGTATTCTTATAAAACCGCGCCCGAAAAACCGATTCGCGGCGTACAGCTCGGCTACCACGCGACCTCCAACGCCTGCGACGCGTGGACGCCGGAAATTTATGAACAATATATCCGCGAGCTCACTCTGTTCGGAGCGAGCTGTATTGAAATACTGCCGCCGCTCTGCGACAGCAAAAACCCGCTGCTCGTCTACGACGAGTGGGAGATGCTGCGCTTCGTGTCTCAAACGGCGCACCGCTACGGCTTAGAGGTCTGGATGTGGTACGCCAACCACTTCGACGACGACGCCGACGAAGAAACACTGCAGCGGGAAATCGACGGGCGCGAGCGCGTCTTTGCCGCCTGCCCGTATCTCGACCATGTGTTCATTCCCGGCGGCGACCCCGGAAAGCTCTCCCCGTCTAGGCTGTTCCCGTGGGCAAAGGTTGTACATGGCATCGCCGCAAAGTATCATCCGCAGGTCGGGTTATGGCTCTCCCCGCAGACGGGTACGCCGAGCGCAGAGTGGCGCGACAGCTTCTATGCGGAAGTCGATAAACGTCCGACATGGCTTCGAGGCGTCGTCTTCGGTCCGTGGGAGCGCGACAATCTCCCCGCCCTGCGCGAAAAAACCCCCGCGGAGTATCCCATCCGCAACTATCCGGACATCGCGCATTCGCTGCGGTGCCAGTATCCCGTCCCCGAATGGAATCTGCCCATGGCGCTCACCTTAGGGCGCGAGTTTATAAATCCCCGCCCCCGCGACGAAAAGCATATCCATAACCTCTATAAAGACAAAAACGACGGATCGCTGTCGTATTCGGAGGGCATCAACGACGATTTCAACAAGTTTCTGTGGCTTGTGCAGGACTGGGACAGTGCTATTTCCTGCGAGGAGGCGACGCGCGAATACGCGGGACTCTTTATCGACTGCGCCCTGAAAGACGCATTGACCGAAGGCTTTTTCCTCTTAGAGGAGAACCTGCGCGGCGAAATCGAAAAAAATATATCAATTGAAAAAACATACGCGTTATGGACGTCGCTGGCGGAAAGGCTTTGCCCCTACGCACAAAACAATTACCGCTTTGAAATGCACC
>CAYYFY010000098.1:0-7176 GCA_964471035.1 uncultured Eubacteriales bacterium | reverse complement strand
GCGGTCATGGGGCTTGCCGGAATCGTCAACAGCAAGGGCTACGCCTTTTTCTTCGTCGCTCTGGGCGGAATCGTTACGCTTTGCGGCGTTATCGGCATTTTGTCGCTTAAGGACAATAAAGCCGCGATAAAAAGCGATACGCCGTACCTTAAGGAGCTGGTCTACGGATTTAAACCCTCCGTCATTAAAGAAAACAGCCGCCTGTATCTGGCCTTAGCCTCCGTCGGCATCTTTTCCACGGCGGTGCAGGTTTTTTTCCCATATATATTTATATATCTTGAAAACGGGCTGAAGCTTGACCTCGACAATGTTCTCGCCAACATCACGACCAAGGCGATTGTCATCGCGGCAGTGGGCTTCGCGGCGGTCGTCGCGCTGATAGTGTCCGCCGGACGGCTGATCGACAAATTCGGCAAGGACCGTTTCATCCTCGGCTCGATTGCCGTCTTTCTTATCGGGCTCGTGCTCGCGGGCTTTGCCAAGACGCTGTCCTCCTTCGCCATCGTCGCCGCGCCTGCTATGGCGGGATACGGTTTACTCATGATCATGCTCAATGCCGCCGTGCGTGACTTCACTCCACCCGATAAGACCGGTCTGTTTCAGGGGGTGCGTATGATCTTCTTCGTGCTCATTCCGATGGTCGTCGGTCCGTTTGTCGGCAATATCGTCTGCCGGATGTCCTCTGTCACCTATATAAACGAGTACGGCGTGACCTCCTCCGCGCCCGGCTCCGTAATGTTCTTCGCCGCGGCGGTTATCGCGGTATTCATATTCCTTCCAATACTCGCGCTCAAAAAGAAGGGCTTTACGCCCGATAAAAAATAACTGAAAGGATTTTTACCATGAAAGCGTTGCTTCTCTCGTCCTTAGTAAAAGTATTCCCCGACTGCGCGCCGAACACCGGCGAGTTTCTGTCCCTGTCCGTACTCCGCAAGGAGGGCTTCTCGTTCCAGATAGCGCTTATGACCGAGCTGTCGTCAGAAGAAGATGTCAGCGTATACTTGGAGTCTCCGTTTCGCGTATCGGCGTTCCTCGTCAAGAGCATCCCCGCCGGACGCACCTGCTATGACGACAGCGACGAATATTTTCTGAATAAAAAACGCAAGGCATATCCCGACCTGCTGGTGCCGCTAGAGGACGAAAAGCTCACCTCTTTGCGCGACACATGGACGTCGCTGTGGTTTAAAATCGACGCCGAAAGCGTCGCGCAAGCGGGCAAGACGGAGATAAAAATCACCCTGACCGCCGGAAAGCAGACGCTCGTAAAAACGCTTGCGGTCGAGGTGATCGCCGCCGACCTGCCCGAACAGACGCTGCTCCACACCAACTGGTTCCACAATGACTGCCTGTGCACATGGTACAAGGTCGAGCCGTTCTCCGAAAAATACTGGGACATTGTCGAAAATTATATTCGCATCGCCGTTCTACTTGGCGTCTCTTTGCTGCTCACCCCGATTTTCACGCCGGGGGTCGATCCCGAGATCGGCGGGGAGCGCCCGACCGTACAGTTAATTGACGTCACTGTGACAGGCAAGGACGAATACGCGTTCGGCTTTGACAATTTCAAACGGTATATAACGGTCTGTCTGCGCTGCGGCGTCAAAGCCTTTGAAATATCCCATCTGTTCTCGCAGTGGGGCGCGCAGTTCGCTCCGAAGGTCGTCGCCGACGTCGGCGGGGAGAAAAAGCGCATTTTCGGCTGGGAGACAAAGGCTGCTTCTAAGAGCTACGTCACATTTTTACGCGCGCTCGCCCCGCAGCTCAACGCCGTTATCGACGAGCTGGGCATCAAGGAGCGCTGCTGGTTCCATGTCTCCGACGAGCCGTCCGTTCACCAGATTCCCTCTTACCGCAGGGCGGCGAAGCTTGTCAAGGAACTGTTTCCCGATGTCCATACCTTCGACGCGCTCTCCGATTTCGAATTCTATAAAAAAGGTCTCATCAAAACTCCCGTTCCGGCCAACAACCACGCCATGCCGTTTGTAGGCAAGACCGAGCGTTTCTGGACGTACTACTGCTGCGGACAGCATAAAGAAAACGTCTCCAACCGCTTTTTCGCCATGCCGTCGCTGAGAAACCGCATACTGGGCTTCCAGCTTTTCACCTACGACGCGCAGGGCTTTTTGCAGTGGGGGCACAATTTCTGGTACTCCCAGTACTCGCGCTCTGAGATCGATCCTTTCAAGGTAGCGGACGCGGGCGGCGCGTTTCCGGCGGGCGACGCGTTCGTCGTCTATCCCGACAAGAACGGCGCGCCGATGAACTCGCTGCGCTTCGAGGTCTTTTATGACGGTCTTTGCGATATGCGTGCCTTGCAGCTTTTAGAGACGTTATCCTCCCGACACTACGCGCTCGAGGTCATGAACAGCGGACTTGACGCACCCATTTCCCTGACCGAGTATCCCCACAACGCCGCGTGGTTCTTACATAAGCGCGATGAAATCAACAACGCTATCAAGCAGATTGTGGAAAGATAGAGAGGTCTTTTTGTATGGCAAAAAAGAAATCCAAACCGCAGAAAAATGCCGTCAAACCCCGTCAACACGTCGCCGGCAAGGGATTTGACCGCGTCATGTTCTACTTCTGGCAGTTCACCTGGGGACTGCCCGTCAACCTCATCGGGCTGATAGCCTTTCTGATCATGCTGCCGAAGCACCGGCGCGAACGCTTCTGCAACGCCGTCATCACCTATGTCCCCGGCAAATTCGGCGGGGTCTCTCTGGGTATTTTCATCTTTATGGCCGAGGGACGCGATAAGCAATGGGAATACGACACGAAGATTCACGAGTACGGTCATACCATACAATGCCTGCTGTTGGGTGTGTTCTACTGGTTTGTCGTCGGTATTCCGTCGGCGGTCTGGTGCAGTTTTCCGCCGTGCGTCAACTACCGCAAGAAAAACAACGTCTCCTATTACGCGCTCTACTGTGAAAAGTGGGCGAATGTATGGGGCGAGCGCTGGAGCAACCGGAAAAGAGGAAAATTGATTTGATTATCAGACAATTGACGGAAAGCGATATAGACAGCTACAACGAAGCTTCCTCGTCATCGTTCATATGGAATGTTGAGCCCTCCGATGTGAAGCTGCCCGATGGCATCATTATGGGCGCGCTCCTCGACGACGACAAAACCGTCACCGCCGCGCTTGAATGTATTCCCTTTGAGAACTATTTCGGCGCGTCGGTCATTAAGTGCGTCGGCATCGGCGGCGTCTGCTCAAAGCCCGAATACCGGCGTTTAGGCGCGGTGCGCACATTGTTCGGACGCGTTTTTCAGATGAGCGCCGCGTATGACTGGGATTTTAGTCTTTTAGGACCCTTTCCACGCCGTACTACCGCAAATTCGGCTATGACACCGCCGTCAGCCACCTGAACATAGCCGCTCCGTTTTCGGCGCTGTCGAACATAGAGCGCTGCTCCGATGTGGAGCTCGTGCGAAGGGAAACCTGCGGTACGCTTATTGAAACCTACAACCGGCTTGCCAAAAACACCAATCTGCTCGTAGTACGCCGCAGTCCCGATGATTTTTACTGCGACCCGTACACCAAATGCCAATACACCTATTTATATATGCGCGGCGCCCGCGCCGAGGGCTATGTCAGTTTTACGGCCGACAGGGCTTTGAGCCGTATCGTCGTCAAGGAAATCCTGTTCGCCGATAAAGACGCGCTATTAAAGCTGCTCGGCTTTCTGCGCGCCTATGACGGCAATTACAAAACGGTCGAATTTTCGATGCTGCCGGTCACTACGCCCCTGCCGCACATCATTGACGAGCCGCGTTCGTTTACCGTGACGCGTTATCCCGGCGATTCGGGACGCATTTTCAATATGACGAATATTTTGAAAGCCAACCGGTATCCCGAAGAGTATGGCAGGTTCTCCTTCTGGTCGAAGGATACGGTCCCCGCCTGTGCGGGCGTTTTCACCGTCGAGTATGAAAAGGGCGTCTGCGAGGTCACTGACGCGCAGAGCGGCGCGTATGATTTCTCGGTCACGCCGAGTGCTGCGGCAAAGCTTTTCCTGTCGGGTGAGGGATTTACCGAAGAACAGCTCTCCTACTGGGACGGCTTTGAGCAGAAGGGCGACCTCACCGCGTTTTTAAGAGCGTTCCCGCAGCGTGAAACAAATTTTAACAAGGGGTTTTAATATTAATAAAATACCCAAGAAATCTTAAAGAACCGTTCATATTAACGTCATAATTATCTTGTATAGTTTGATTGTACCGAGGGCAAGGGAGCCGCACCCGTGTTTTCGGTACACTCCGCGAAAGCGGATTACCCCTCCTCAAAAGTAAATCTGTTGATCGTCAAAAAGACGATCAGGAAAGCAAGCGACTGTCCCCTCGGTCGCTTTTTTTTCTTTTTTTTTCTGGATAATAATTTTGGAAAATTGGCATAACAGTATAAAAAAAAATAGGGAGTAATTTTATGAGCGATAATAACAATAACAAGACGCCCTACGGCGGGATGTTCAGCACGAAAGCCATTTATACCTTTTTAATCCTGCTGGCGCTGACCGTCGCGCTGGTCACAAAATTCGTTACAGACAACAACGGCGGCAAGCTTACCATTGAGGACGACTATACGTCGCCCGGCTACACCTTCACGATCCCGAATCTCACCGACGCGCCCGAAACCGAGGACGTCGGCAACGTCGTCACCAACGTCCCCGATACGCGCCCGAGCACGACCGCCGCGCCGTCGACGACAGCGGGTACCACGGTCCCCGCTACAAAATTCAAAGCGGCGGTTCCCTATGAGAGCGGCAGCTTCTCCCTGCCCTTAGGCGACGCGGTCAGCAAGACCTACAGCGACTCCACCCCCGTGTACAACGCTACTATGGGCGACTGGCGCGTGCACAACGCCGTTGACTTCGCCGGCGTCAAGGGCGACCGTGTCGCCAGTATCGCGTCCGGTCAGGTTACGATGGTCTATGAGGATACGCTGTACGGCAACGTCGTCGCCGTCGATCACGGCAGCGGTCTTGTCGCCTACTACTGCGGTTTAGCGACCGAAGGTCTTGCCGAGATCGGCGACATCCTCAAATCAGGACAGACTATAGGCTATCTCGATACGGTTCCGTGCGAAAGCGCCGAAGACGCCGAACACCTCCACTTTGAAATGACCCTGAACGGTCAAAGCGCCGATCCGCTGGAAATCATGGGGCTTGAGGTCGCCGCAGCCGCGCAATATTAAAAAAGTATTGCATTCCTATCCGGTTTGTGATAGTATAGCTCTGTATTTTTGAGCGCTATCACCTCGGAAATGACCGTGATGTGCTTTGCGCGTCGCGGTTTTATTTTATTCTAGAAAAGGAGTTTTCATCATGAAAAAGTTATTCAGTCTCATGCTTGTAGCAGCTCTTGTCCTGTCCTTCGCCGGATGCGCGGGAACCGGCGGGGACGCCACAACAACGTCCGGCACATCCGGCACGACCGGCACCTCCGGTACGACGGGAACGGACACAAACGCCACCACGATAAAGCCGCTTGCCGAGCTTGACAAGATCAAGGAGAGCGGCGTCCTCAAGGTAGGCATGGAGTGCAACTACGCGCCGTTCAACTGGACGCAGACCAAGACATCCGACAACGCAGTCGCCATAAAGGGCGGCGGTTATGCCGACGGCTACGATGTACAGATCGCCAAGAAGATCGCTGAGGGACTCGGCGTTAAACTTGAGATCGTCAAAAAGGACTGGGACGGCTTAATTCCGGCGCTCACATCGGGTGAGATCGACGCAATCATCGCCGGTATGAGTCCTACTGCGGATAGAAAGATCACGATTGATTTTTCCGACTACTATTACACCAGCGACCTGACGGTCGTCGTCAAAGCCGACGGCAAGTTTAAGGACGCCAAATCGCTGGCCGATTTCTCGGGCGCTAAAATTACCGCACAGAAAAATACTTATCATTATAAGGCGCTTGACCAGATTACCGGCATCAGCAAGCAAACCGCGCTGAAAGATTTCCCCACCATGATTACCGCGCTGAAAGCCGGAACCATTGACGGTTACATCTCAGAAATACCCGGCGCACGGTCGGCCGTCGCAGCGAATCCCGAGCTCAAATATATTCAGCTTGACAGCGGGAAAGGCTTTACCAACTCCACTGACGACGTCAGTATCTCCGTAGGTCTGAGAAAGGGCAGCGACGTGGCTGCAAAAATCAATGCTGTCCTGAAAGGCATCTCCGCGGACGACAGAGCTGCATTGATGTCGACGGCTATTGAAAATCAGCCGCTCTCTGCTTGGAAATAATCCAAAGGACGATTTGTTATGCCAAGCACCTTTTTTGAGTGGGTCTTTTTCATACTCGAAGAATACTTTCCCCTGTTCCTGCGCGGAACATGGACGACGCTCGAAGTTTCGATTACCGGTACGGTTATCGGTTTTGTGATCGGGCTGTTCGTCGCCGTCATTCGAACCGTTCCGCTGACGAAAAACGACCCGCTTATAAAAAGAATCCTGCTAAAAACCGTTCAGTGGATTTCCGTCGCATATATTGAGCTATTCCGCGGCACGCCGATGATTGTACAAGCCATGGTCATTTTCTATGGCTTCCCGCAGATTGCGCACAATCTGGGCAATCGTTTCGGTATCCCGTCTCTGACTTCGTTCTTTCTTCCCGTGCTTGGTGCGGCAATCCTGATCATTTCAGTCAACACCGGCGCCTATATGGCCGAGATCATCCGCGGCGGCATCGTCTCGGTCGATTTCGGTCAGACCGAGGGCGCCCATGCCATCGGCATGACGCATCGGCAGACCATGACGAGCGTCATTCTGCCACAGGCGGTGCGCAACATCATGCCGTCCATCGGCAACGAATTTGTCATCAATATCAAGGATAGCTCAGTCCTGAACGTCATTTCCGTCACCGAGCTATACTTTATGGCAGGCACCGCCGCCGGTACATACTTTCGTTACTTTGAATCCTTTTTCATCGCGGCGGTCGTCTATTTCGTTTTGACCTTTACGGTCACGCGCCTCTTGCGGCTGGTCGAAAAGAAAATGGACGGCAAGGACAGCTACACCATCTTCGGCTCGCAGAGCCACCCCGACGCCGAGGTTCATGTAAAGGGGGCGGCTATAAAGTGAGTGAAGTGTTTTCCGTCTCCCGTCTGGTTAAAAAATTCGGCGATAATGAAGTCTTAAAGGACATCACGATGACCGTTTCAGA
>CAYYFY010000097.1:0-7185 GCA_964471035.1 uncultured Eubacteriales bacterium | reverse complement strand
CCAGATCACTTTTTCCGACCGCTTTAATCGCCTGTAAATTAGAGGTCTCAATCGGGGTAAAGGCATAGGCGATACACGAAATCTGAAGATAAATGACGCAGGATTTCCATTTTTCGGTCAAAAGCAGCAAAATCAAAGGCTTCCCGATGATGGCGAGTCCAAACATGAGCGGCAGCATAATATACGAGCCGACAATAATCGAGCGCCGCAGGATGTTTCGTACGGAATTCATATCGCCCTGCTGTTTGGCTATGGCGGAAAAAAGCACACTGTCGATTGCCCCGAACGTAATGGTGCTGGCGAGGCTCGGAAAGCCCTGCCCCTTGTTATAATAGGCCAGATCTTCGGAAGTATAGAGCTTTCCGATAATCAGGCTCCTCAGATTATTGTAAAGCGTGCGGATCATGGAGGCGGCAAAAATTTTCCAGCCGTAGGAAAACAACCCCTTCATACGCGCCCACGAGTACACGAGCTGCGGCCGCCAGCGCACCGTAAACCAGAGGACGACCGTATCCACCAACGCCATGGAGCAGTACTGCGCGACGAGCGCCCAGACGCCGTAACCGGCATATGCCATACCGATACCGACGACAGCCGAGACGACGGTTCCGCTCAATGTTGACCAAAAAAAGCGGCGAAACTGCATTTCACGCGTCACATAAGCATGCTGGACGCTGTTGACCGCCGAGATGACGACGCGCAGCCCCATGACGCGAATGACGGCAATCAGCATTGCCCGATCATATTTACTGTAAAAACCGGCGATCAGCGGAGCGGTAAAAACCAACAATAAATAAAACACGATCGAGACAAACACACTGAAATATAAAACCGATGAAAAATCGATGTTGTCGGCGTCCTTTTTTTGAATCAGGGACGTCGCAAAACCGCTGGAGACAAACTCATCGCAAAGCGAGATAAACACCGTTACCAAAGCGATCAGGCCGTATGCCTCGGGCATGAGCAGACGCGCCAAAATAATAGATACGATAAAGCTGACAAGCTGGGCGGAGACCCTTTCCGCAAATTTCCATATCATTCCTGAAAATGTCTGCAGTTTCAAAGACCTGTTCTCTTCGTTCATGTTGCGCCTTTCACAGCCGGCATTCGACAATCGTCGTGCAGCATTCCTTTATTTCCGCCTCCGGCGGGATTTGCATATAGTCGCCGTATCTTTTACGCAAAAATTCGTCGTAATTACGCGGTATAAAAAACAGTTTATCCTCAAACGGGTGTTCGATAAGCTCCTCAAAGGTCTCCCGCGGGATCGGATAGACGCCGTTGTTCGGATGGGCGACCTTGTAGACGTATTTCGTGCGAAAGCCGCCGAACAGCCGCATGGAAATGTCGCGCAGACAATTGATGGCTCTGTAGGGAAGCCACGAAAACAACCCGTACACACGGCGCTTTGAGGCGCTTCCGCTGTATATCCCGCACTTGACGCGGTGCACCGACGCCAGAAACGAAGCCGCGCGCACCTGCGCTTTCAAAAAGCACGGGATGATATTGTCGATCGGGTGGACATCGATAAAGACCCCATGGTTCAACGGCAGATCTTTTAGCTCCTTTTCCACAAAGCGCGTGCCGCCCAACCGTATCTTCCCCCAGTTGTTCGGGTACATCGGCTCAGAGTCATAATTGCTGAAGAACAGCTTCTCAGGCGGATGCGTCTTAAAAACCTTCTTCAGCCGTTCATAGTCCTTACGCGGCAAAGCGATGTCGATGTCGTGATCCCATGGGATAAATCCATTATGCCGCACCGCGCCGATGACCGAGCCGCCGTACAGCGAATAGGTGATATGGTGCTCACGGCAGATGCGGTCGACCTCCGACGCTATTTCCAGCATACGCATATGTAAAACATCCATATCATAACCGCAGACGGTATATTCGCTCATAACGGTCTCCCCTATTGTTTTTTCGGCAGCCTGCCCGCAGCGGCTTTTGCCCGTCGCGGACCGTCTCAAACGCCTCTCTTTTTGTAATCCTCCTTGTTGATAATCAGCGGTACAAAAAGCCAAATAACCATACTGGTCGCCAGCGCGGAGTTGATCGGATTTGTTAAGCTGACAATGATATAGTAGATAAAAAACGCGTTATATTTCCAGACCTTTGCATCCGCCTCGATCAGACTCAGTACATATTTCCGTGCGAGACGAAGGATATTGATATATACGGTGATACCGATGATACCCAAATGACCGAGAACGGATAAAATCGTCGAATGGGCATCAAGACCCAAATCGGCATTCCCTAAAAGCGGACTTTCGGCAAACCTTCGTAAAGCATTGGAATATACCACGATGCGGGCGTGCATACTCTCCCCCGAAAAATCGCCGTTGACAAGCGCATTCGAAATTTCAATCAATCTCATAGACATCTGCTCCGACGGAACGACAGAAGCGAGATAGTTTATGAGCTTCGGAAACATCACAATGCCGATAATAAGCGGAAACAGCCAGAGCCACCGCATCTGATGCGCGTTGGTTTTGTGCATGAAGATATAGAGCGATACGGTAAACGACGCCACCAGACAGATGGTGTACTGCGAAACCAGCATATAATATACGGCGACAACGATCCCCACCACATACAACAGCTTCATGAACGTTTTCATGCTTGTGGAATATAGCATGGTAAACAACGGCAAAAAGAGTCCCATAGCGTAGGAAAAATCATATGTGCCGATGTTCTCCTTGGCGGTTTCAGTCGCCACCAGGAGTTCTCTGGTCACGTCCGGATTGATCTGCAGTTCTTGCATCGTTTTGTAAAATGTATACAGTAAGGCAAGGGTGATGACAACCATACAAAACAGACGGTCCCTGCGTGAACCTCTGGCGGTGATCTGATAGAAAATCATGAGCGGCAGAAAATCCATGCAATAATAGAACAGCTTATTAAAGAAATCGATGAACGTTACGGCTTCGCGGACAAGAAGATATCCCGCCGACAGCGTCACGATAAAGAAAATAAAGATCAGAATTTTCCTTCTCGCCATGTTGCCCGCCTGAAACAGAATAACCCATAAAAAATATAAAATAGCGATTGTAAACGGAAGTTTGAACCGCATGGTCGAGAAGACCGCAGGCAGACAGTAATATGCCGCGAACACCAGCACAAAGGCGCCGTTCACAAGCGTATCAAACAGTTTTAAGTCTTTTCTTCTTCTTTCCAATTCACTTCACCATTTCAGAGTAAAAAATCATATATTGTCCCATATTTGTATCGCTGTCAAAATTCCGCCTCGCGTTTTGAATACAGCATTCCGAAAAATGTGCTTTTCCGGTAGTCAGCACTGCTTCGGTCTTTGCGATCATATCACTTATGTTCCGGTTCTCCGCGACAAACCCGCATCCGTCTGGTACGAGCTCACGGCTTCCGGTATTGTTATAAACGACTGCCGGTACACCGCATGCCATCGCCTCCGCGGTAACTTTTCCGAACGTCTCCATATGGGAGGGATTAATAAACACGTCGGCTGCGCTGTATAGTGCGGCTATCTCCCGGGCGCCGTCAACATAATCAACCGTTATAATGTTGTCCGGAAGTCCCCGTACATCCGGGACACATCCGACAAGAAGCAGCTTGTCCTGTGTAAAATGACGGGCTATCGCCAATATATCCGAAAAACCCTTCGCCTCGCTCCAACCCTGAGATACCGCCAGAATGACATGACAGCCAGCCAATCCGTATTTTTCGCGGACAGCGGTATCGTCCGTAGGCGCGAAGACTTTTGTATCGATCCAGTTGTAAATCCTCTCACTTTTTTTTGCGTTGCTTAAACAGGAACCGCGTCCGCATTCCGTGATCCAATCGGAAACCCCGATAATTCCGAATTCCAGTTGTGAAAACCATCTCTTGCGGTCTCTGTGCATTTTTCGGCTGAAGTCGAAGAAAAGACTGGGGTTGTTGTTTTTTTTCTGAGGACAGTCTGTACACAGGCTTTTCCATCGATCGCATCCGACTTCTTCGAAATGGCAGCATTTTCCCGTAAACCACCAGCAGTCGTGCAGCGTCAAAACGGTGACGATTTTATTATCCGTCAAATACCGGAACAATGTGGGCAAATGAATAAAGTTGGCGTGCAGGTTGTGAAGGTGCACGATATCGGGCTGAATATCGTCGAGCGCTTTACAAAACCGTTTTGTCGCATGCTTTGAAAAATAACCTTGCTTCCCCGTCAGTCTTGATAAAAGAGCGTGAATCTTGTGGTCGGGCGTGTTGCCGATATACAGAACACGGTCATTCGTCGTCGTTTTCTTTTCACCGTAAGCGACATAACTGTCCACACCGTGCTCGGTCAGATACCCGTGGACTTCCGCGACGTTCCTCCCCGTGCTCCCAAACCCGTAGACAGCGTTGATTTGTAAAACCTTCATACTACCTTCTCCCGTATCAGTCGGTATTGCTGTGCCGAATTTCGATTCGGTCGTCGCCGGGGAGCCGAATTTTCTGCCCGAAAACCGTCTCGCTTTCGCGCAGCGCACCGACATAGCCGGCCATCATTCGGTCATACTCCGCTCCGTACACAGCATAGGGATCCATAACGGTCATGCAGTATCCAACGTTCATGCTTTTACCGCCGTCTTCGTAAAAACGCCCTACGCCGCTCAAATATGCCGCTCCGGAAAGCGCGCCGGCCAAAATGTCGATGAGCATGGCAAGACCGTAGCCCTTGAATCCCGCCATCGGCAGCATAAAACCCTTCAGCGCAGCTTCGGGGTCCGTCGTCGGCACGCCGCTCTCGTCGAGCGCCCATCCCTCCGGCAGACGTTCGCCGCGTTCCAGATATTCCTTGAATTTAGATTTGGCGACGACGCTCGTCGCCATATCGATAATGAGCGGATCGCCGCCGGGCACGGGGATAACCGCCGCGAACGGATTGGTTCCGAGCATTTTTTCACAGCCGCCGAAGGGCGCCATCTGAGCGGGACTGTTGGTACAGACAATACCGATGAATCCCTTTTCCGCCGCTTTGAGCGGATAGACAAACGCGGGACCGAGTGTGTTATTATTTCTCGAAAACACGGTGAAAAGACCGCTGGTTTTACATTTTTCAATCGCGTACCGCATACAGAAATCCGCGCTGACAGGTCCTAAGGCGTTGTCGCCGTCGATGACGGCAAACGCCGCCGTTTCGCGCAGAACGCTTATGCGCGGTTCTAAGTTAAAACCACCCCGCCGGATACGGTCAGTATAAGCCGGAAGCATGGACAGTCCGTGAGAGGTAACGCCGTACAGGTCCGCGGTAGCTAAACAATCAGCGACGGTGCGGGCGTCCCTTTTCGGCACACCGTCTGATATCAACGCGCAAGTGGCTCTCTCTATTGCCGATGAAAATGAAAAAATTAGCATAGCTTTCCCACCTATCGAACGGATTATTTTCCTACTTTACCTTACCCTTGCGTCAAATGCGCATAAGCTTTTGGATAGACCGATTTGTACTCGTTGAGCGCGTTTATATGATATCCTTTAACGATGGCGTCCCTGCCGAGCTGGACCTCCTGATGATGGTTGACGACCGTAAACGTCCGATGGTATTTTTCGGTCTTGACAATCGGCGTCCCCTGCCTTAGAGCCATAAACATGAGGAACAGATCATCGACCCTCAGCGAATGGCGCACTTTTTCGATATCGAGCGTGTCCTTATACAGCGCGTCCTTGAAATAAAGGCACCCGCCGCCCGGCGACGGCAGCACCTTGAACGACGGCTTGCCGACGCCCTCGTCCGAGAGCGTCCGCCAGCGTCCGGGGATTTCCAGCGTGCCGTCCTCCTTATATACCGCCGCCTGCCCGCGGTCGCAGACGAGGCAGTCGGGAAAGCGTTCATGGGTCTTCATAATCCGTTCCACCGAGCGTTCGGAAAAAAGGATATCGTCGTCATATGTGATCAGCACCTCTTTATCCTGAAGCTCGGGGTAAATCTCAAAATACCGCTTATGCCCTAAAAGGTCCTCGCAGTACCGTATCTCTAAACCGTAGCTCTCGAGCTCTTTCAGGCTGTCTGGCAGCTCATGGCTGGGAAACTGGCTTTCTGCAAGCCAAAGAAGTATCCTGTCAGGCTTATACGTCTGAAGCATCAGCGCCCTCAGCGCGTACTGCACCTCATGGATTCTGTCGGGAAACGAGGTCATGGAGAGGATGACCTTCTCCCCACGCGGCTCGCGGTTAAAGGAAAACGCGCCGACAGGCGTGTTTTTTACACGCCGTAAGTCAGCCTTACAGTTGCTGTAATACAGCTTAGCACCGAGCCACGGAACCCGAACAGATTCAGGGATTCGCACAAACTCACGCAGTGATTTGTTCACCGTCCGGCCTCCTTCGGTTTTCGTATCAAGCTCCTAAGCCTGTACAGGGCGACCTCTGCCCGGCGCAGTCTGACAAGCGCGGGGTACCCGACACCCATAATCCGCAGCACCTGTGCGGTATACACCTCGTTGGCGACGATATGCGCGGGGTGCTTTAAGGGAAACTCAGGCTCGTAGGTTTGCATATAGAAGAGCCTGCGTGTCACTTTAGGGAGCAGCCAGACATTCGCCTTGCTGTGCGCGGCATTATCGGTCAGCCCGTGGTTGGAGACGAGGTTTTTTTGCGGAATGACCGCCAAATGATGATTTAAAAGGCAGTTACAGCCTACAATGCTCTCCCAGTATTCTTTCCCTGTTTCTTTGTGGCGGACGGCTGTCCTGAAGCTTACATCGGCAAGCGCGCCGCGCGCTTTTTTAAGATTTTCCCACGCCGCCGCGTCTTCGAGGAACCGGTACGCCGCGTCCCATTCGTCCGCCACGCGCTTCCATGTCGCCCACGCCCCGGAACCCAAAGGCGCGAAAAGATAATCGTCCTTACAGTGTCCGGTAATTTCCGTGTAATTGTAGCCGCAGATATGGCTGATACGGGTATCGTTTTCGTACCTGTCCAGCAGCTCTTTACAAAACTGAAAATAACCCTGGTTGGGCACTTGGTCGTCCTCAAGGAAAATACATTTATCGACATGGGTAAACGCCCACTGATACGCGTAGTAAATCGAGGGGTCGCAGCCGATGTTCTCGGTATTGTACCGACGGTAAACGGTACACTCCCAATCAATGTTTTCGGCGATCTCCCGACAGCGTTTTATCCCCTCCTGGTCGGAAGGTTTATCCTTGCGCGGACCGTCTTGCCAGAGCAGCAGCACCAGGCCGACCA
>CAYYFY010000096.1:0-7190 GCA_964471035.1 uncultured Eubacteriales bacterium | reverse complement strand
GCCATTGGGTGCGCGAACGTGTGGTCGTGGCCCCGGCCCGATATGAAACGTACCAGGTGTGGATTCCGGAAATATACGATCCGCGAACAGGACAACGTTCTGGCGGTTATAACGAAACACGCACCCGGACCATCCCTGAAGTGACAGAAAGCCGAGATGTCTATGTTGAATCGGGATCTGCACCCTACTAAACATACAAGTTTTTCCCTATCCCCTATCTCCCCCCTGAACCCACCGGCGCCCCGCCCCCCCAACGCCGGTGGGAATCTATGTCACTTGCTTGAAAAATAGTTCGGTTCAAAGTAGAATTTATTGAGATTTAATTAGTAAGGAATGAAACGAATGGCAAAAAAAACTCTTAAAAATCCGGTGTCCGGCGGATATCGATGTGGCCGGATAGAGGGTTCTGTAGCGTTCGATTTGGAACACGAACTTGCCGTGATATCCCGTGTCGAAAAAGCCATTTGCAAAAATAGAACTTCAGCAAGAAATTATCTTATTAAGAATGGCTTTTTAACAAAAGGCGGTGTTTTGCCAAAACGCTATAAATAATGATGATTTCACCCGGCCTGGTTCTCGGTTATCATGGCTGTAATGAGACAGTCGCAAGAGCGGTTATTAGTGGGGAAGTAAAAAACTTATCTCGCAGTAAAAATGATTATGATTGGCTGGGTCATGGAATGTATTTTTGGGAGCATAGTCTTGAAAGGGCTTGGGAATGGGCTAAATCAGGAACTACTAATCCAAAGCTCCGCATAAAAAATCCGGCAGTAATAGGAGCGGTAATTGATTTGGGTCATTGCTTAAACCTCCTTGACAGCGCACATATTCAAAAGCTTAAACAGCAATATCAGATTTTTGAGGCGGAAATGTTTCTTGCCGATAAGCCAATGCCTAAGAACATGGATAGGAAAGATAATTCTGATTTAGTATTGCGTTTTTTGGATTGTGCAGTCATTCAGGCTTTACACGAGGAAAGAGCCGGTAAAGATGAATTGCCATATGATACAGTGAGAGGAGCTTTCTTTGAGGGAGAACCGATATACGATACATCCGGATTTTGTGAACAGACACACATACAAATATGTGTTAGAAACCCAAATTGTATTAAAGGTTTTTTTGCCCCACATTCAATAGATGAATCTTGGAGAATTCCATAAGTGATGATTTTTATTGAAATTTCCGTCCTGTCTTATAAAACCGGACGGATATTTAATTCATATCATATTAACGTTAAATCGTTCTGAAAGGATAAAGCTATGAAGCTTCTCGCAATCGACGGCAACTCCGTCCTCAACAGGGCGTATTACGGCATCCGGCTGCTCTCCACGAAGGACGGGCGGTTCACCAACGGCATCACGGGCTTTATGAATATCCTGCTCAACCTGCTTGATTCCGTAAAACCCGACGCGGTCTGCGCTGCCTTTGACTTAAAAGCGCCGACCTTTAGGCACGGGCTGTACGACGCGTACAAGGCGGGACGCCACGCGCCGCCGCCCGAGCTCATTGAACAGTTCGTGCCGCTAAAGGAGCTGCTTTGTGCTCTGGGCTTTACGGTGCTCGAAAAAGAGGGTTATGAGGCGGACGATTTTTTAGGAGCGCTCAGCGCCGCTTGCGGCGAGGACGATTTTTGCTCTATTGTCACCGGCGACCGCGACAGCCTGCAGCTTGTCTCGAAAAACTGTACGGTGCTTCTGGCGTCGACGAAGATGGGGCAGACGGGTACAATAACCTACGACGAGGCGAAAATCTTTGAGGAATACCGCGTAACGCCCGCGCAGCTCATTGATATCAAGGCGCTGATGGGCGATTCGTCCGACAATATCCCCGGCGTCAAGGGGATCGGTCAGAAGGGCGCGGTCGAGCTGATCGAAAAATTCGGGAGTATACAATATATATACGATCATCTGGACAGCCTTGAAATCAAGGACACGCTCAGGGATAAACTGCGCGCCTCGCGCGAGGACGCGTTTTTGAGCTACCGGCTCGGCACGGTTTTACGCACGGTAGAGGGCGTCGGCGACATTACCGATTTTATAATCAAACCAGCCGACGCCGCAAAGGCGCGCCGTATCCTTGTTTCGCTCGAAATGTTTAAACTGCTCGGACGGCTTAAGCTGGAAAAGGATGAAACCGCCGCCGAAGAATCCGCGCGTACAAAGAGCTTCCCGCTGTCGCGCTGTACCGATTACGAGACGCTGACAGCGCGGCTGAAAGAGGAAAAGGGCGCGTATTTTCTCATCGCGTATGAGGACGGCGTTATGCGGTATGCCGTTTTCAATGTCGGCGGTACGCTTACTTTGACCGAAAACACGGATATGCTGTTCATAGCGTTTCTGTCGGAGCTGTTGGCCGACCCGAGCATCCCGAAATTCATTTCCGACAGTAAGGTTCTGTTCGCGCGGTGCGAGGAAATGGGTATGCCGCTTAATAACGTCGGGCTTGACACGAGCCTTGCCGGATATCTGCTGAATCCCAACGCCTCCGATTATTCCGTCAGAGCGCTTTCGGCGGTGTATAAGCTGCCAACGGCAAAGGTGACCGCAGAGGATGATGAATTGACGGAATTCCTTGAAAAGCACGGCGAGCTTGCCGCCTCGGCGGCAGTGCTGCCCGCGGTTTGCGGTAAGCTGCTCACGGAAATCCGCGAAAACGGGCAGGAAAAGCTGCTTTTTGATATAGAAATCCCGCTGGCCGGTGTGCTCGCGTCAATGGAGCGCGAGGGCTTCGCGGTCGATGCCGACGGGATAAATGCCTTCGGCGGCGTGCTGTCCGAAAGAATCGGCGAAAGCTTGAAACGTATTTACGAATACGCCGGCGAGGCGTTCAATGTCAATTCACCCAAGCAGCTCGGCGACATTCTTTTTTCACCGTTGAAGCTCAATCTGCCGCACGGCAGAAAGACGAAAAACGGCTATTCGACCGACGCCGAAACGCTCGAATTTCTGGGGGACAAGCATCCGATTGTTGCGGAAATTCTGGAATATAGGACGCTGGCTAAGCTCAAATCTACCTATTGCGACGGGCTGTTAAAGGTCGTCGGCAGCGACGGACGCATCCGCTCGACCCTTAACCAGACCGAAACGCGCACCGGTCGTATTTCCTCGACAGAGCCGAATCTGCAGAACATTCCGGTCAGGCGCGAGCTGGGCAGAGAGCTGCGGCGGTTTTTCACCGCGGGGGAGGGTAAGGTTTTAATCGACGCTGACTATTCTCAAATCGAGCTGCGCGTGCTCGCGGCGCTGGCAGAGGACATAACGATGCTCAACGCCTTCATAAACGGCGACGATATCCATACCATCACCGCCTCGCAGGTGTTCGGCGTACCGCCAAAAGAGGTCACTCCGCTTCTGCGCAGCCGCGCGAAGGCCGTCAATTTCGGAATCGTGTACGGCATAGGCGCGTTTTCGCTGTCGGCGGATATCGGCGTATCCGTCGCCGAGGCCGACCGCTATATCAAGAGCTATCTGGCGCATTACGCGGGCGTTGCCGCCTATATGGAGCGCATGAAAAAGCAGGCGAAGGAACGCGGCTACGCCGAAACGCTGTTCGGGCGGCGTCGATATCTGCCGGAGCTTTTAGCGTCCAACGCGAACATCCGTAATTTTGGCGAGCGCGTCGCCATGAATATGCCGATACAGGGCACCGCAGCGGACATCATTAAAATCGCGATGGTACGCGTCCGCGAGCGGCTTCAGAAAGAAAACTTCAAAGCAAAGCTGATTTTGCAGGTGCACGACGAACTGATCGTCGAAGCACCTGTGGACGAAGCACAGTGCGCCGCCGCGCTATTAAAAGAAGAAATGGAAAACGCGTGCGACCTGAAGGTGCACTTAAGGGCGGACGTGCATGTCGGGAAGAATTGGTATGAGGCGAAGGAATGAGGAATTAGGAATGTTGGGAGGGCTTCGCCCTCACCTATTATAATGGGGTGCGGGGCTCGCCCCGCCTGAAATTCCTCATTCCTCATTCCTAATTCCTCATTACTCCCGGATGGGTGTATAAAAAATATTTATTAAACCGCCAAAAAAATCATTGACAAGCGAACATGACCTGCGTATAATGCTAAATTGCATTATCATGGAGTGATGTTCGCTTTCCTTATTTAAATATATATAGCGAACGCGCTCAATGCGACTAGAAAACCAAGGTAAATTCGATGTTTTCAGCGTTTTTCGGCTAAAGATACAAAAAAATGAAACGGAGTGATGTGTCCCATGGTTAACGCAAAACCGGTCAAGCTCGGGAAAAATGAGCGGATGAGTTTTGCGGGCATCAGCGAGGTTATGAAGATGCCCAATCTCATCGAGGTGCAAAAAATTTCCTATGAGTGGTTTTTGAAGAAAGGGCTGCGCGAGGTTTTCAGGGATATTGACGAAATCACCGACTATACGGGCAATCTTGTCCTGACCTTCCTCGACTACCGCATGGACGAATCCCCGAAATACTCGGTAGCCGAATGCAAGGAGCGCGACGCCTCCTATTCCGCGCCGATGCGGGTGACCGCGCGGCTGTATAATAAAGAGACCGGCGTTATCACCGACAACGAGGTCTATATGGGCGATTTCCCGGTCATGACCGAGAGCGGCACCTTCGTCATCAACGGCGCGGAGCGCGTCATCATTTCGCAGCTGGTACGTTCGCCGGGCATCTATTACGGGCTGACCTACGACAAGAACGGCAAAAAACTGTTTTCTACGACTGTCATTCCCAACCGCGGCGCGTGGCTTGAATATGAGACAGACCAGAACGACGTATTTTCCGTGCGTATCGACAAGAACCGCAAGATTCCGATTACGACCTTTATCCGCGCTTTGGGGCTTGGCACCGAAGCTGAGATTCTCGATTTCTTCGGCTATGACGACCGTATTGTCGCCACCCTCGCGCGGGACAACACCAAAAACGCCGAGGAAGCGCTGCTCGAGGTGTACAAAAAACTGCGTCCCGGTGAGCCGCCGACGCTTGAGACGGCGCAGCAGCATTTAGACGGGCTGTTCTTCGACGCGCACCGGTATGATCTTTCGCGCGTAGGGCGCTACAAATATAATAAAAAGCTTTCGCTGATCGGCCGTCTGGCGGGGTATATCACGCTGAATCCCGTCGCCGATCCGCTGACCGGCGAGGTTTTGGCGGATGCCGGCGAAAAGCTCACTCCCGAAAAAGAAATACTGATAAGCGGCTGCGGCGTGAGCGAGGTCATCCTCGACGTCGAGGGTAAGGAAGTCAAGGTCATCAGCAATGGTATGATCGATCCTCTCCGTTTTATCCAAGGGATCACCAAAGACGAGCTTGAGGAAATCTCCGTCAACGAGAAAGTGCGTTTTTCCGTCCTGCGTGAGATTATGGACAAGTGCGGCGACGACAAGGCGGCGCTGCTTGAGGAGTTGGCGCTGCGCTGCGACGACCTGATTCCGAAGCATATCATCATCGACGATATTTTCGCCTCCATCAACTACCTCAACTGCCTCGGCGCGGATGTGGGCAATACCGACGACATCGACCACCTTGGCAACCGCCGTATCCGTTCGGTCGGCGAGCTTCTCCAGAACCAGTTCCGCATCGGCTTTACGCGGATGGAGCGCGTCGTGCGCGAGAGGATGACCCTACAGGCGCAGGAGCCCGACAAGGCGACGCCGTCGAACCTCATCAACATCCGTCCGGTCGTGGCGGCGATCAAGGAGTTTTTCGGCTCCTCCCCGCTGTCGCAGTTTATGGATCAGACCAACCCCTTAGCGGAGCTGACGAACAAACGTCGTCTGTCGGCGTTGGGTCCCGGCGGTCTTTCGAGAGACCGCGCCGGATTCGAGGTGCGTGACGTCCATTACAGCCATTACGGCCGTATGTGCCCTATCGAAACGCCGGAAGGTCCTAATATCGGCCTGATTTCGTATCTGGCGACCTTCGCGCGCATCAATAAATACGGTTTTATTGAAGCGCCGTTCCGCAAGGTGGATAAAAAGACCGGCGTCGTGCTCGGCGAGGTTGAGTATATGACCGCCGACACCGAGGACAATTTCTATGTCGCGCAGGCAAACGAGCCGCTCGACTCAAAGGGACGCTTCAAGAACGATAAGGTTACCGTCCGTTACCGCGACGAGTTCCGCGAGGTCGATACGGCGATGGCCGACTATATGGACGTTTCCCCGAAGATGGTCGTATCGGTCGCCACGGCGATGATTCCGTTCCTTGAGAACGACGACGCCAACCGTGCCCTGATGGGTTCGAACATGCAGCGTCAGGCAGTACCGCTTTTAAGAACCGAGTCGCCTATAGTCGGCACCGGCATGGAATACAAGGCAGCCATCGACAGCGGCGTGGTCATCCTCTGCAAGAGGGCGGGAACCGTGACACACGTCAGCGCCAACAAGGTCGAGGTCAAGACCGATGACGGCAGCACGGATGTTTACGAGCTCATCAAGCTCATGCGCAGTAACCAGGGTACCTGTATCAATCAGCGCCCGATCGTCGGAATCGGCGAGCGCGTCGAGGTCGGCGAGGTCATAGCCGACGGTCCCGCGACAGCAAACGGCGAGATTTCGCTGGGCAAGAACGCCCTTATCGGCTTCATGACATGGGAGGGTTACAATTACGAGGACGCCGTCCTTATCAACGAGAAGGTCGTCCGCGACGACGTGTTCACCTCCATTCATATTGAAAAGCACGAGACCGAAGCCAGAGACACCAAGCTCGGTCCCGAGGAAGTCACCAGAGATATTCCGAACGTCGGCGAGGACGCGCTGTCCAACCTCGACGAGAGCGGCATCATCCGCATCGGCGCGGAGGTGCATTCCGGCGACATCTTAGTCGGCAAGGTCACCCCGAAGGGCGAGACAGAGCTGACGCCCGAGGAGCGCCTGCTGCGCGCCATCTTCGGCGAAAAAGCGCGCGAGGTCAGAGATACCTCACTCAAGGTTCCGCACGGCGAATACGGCGTGGTCGTCAAGGTTGAGGTCTTCACCAGAGCCAACAGCGACGAGCTCAACCCCGGCGTCAACAAGGTCGTCCGCTGCTATGTCGCCCAAAAGCGCAAGATCAGCGTCGGCGACAAGATGGCGGGACGCCACGGCAACAAGGGCGTCGTATCCCGCATTTTACCGCAGGAGGATATGCCCTTCCTGCCCGACGGCACGCCGCTCGACATCATACTCAACCCCCTCGGCGTTCCCTCGCGTATGAATATCGGTCAGGTG